>JBAWHI010000119.1:0-2517 GCA_049593675.1 Nocardioides sp. | reverse complement strand
GATCCGGTCGCCGGAGCCGGCCTCGAACTCGCCCTCGGCGCCGAGGTGGTACTTCACGTCGCCGGAGCCCTGCACGGTGCGCGGGTCGATGTTGCCCTCGAACTCGCGGAAGATCTGGCTGTACTTCTTGCCGACGATGTTGGCCAGCACGTTGAGCCGGCCGCGGTGCGCCATGCCCATGGTGACCTCGTCCAGGCCGGCCTCCGCAGCGGCCTCGCAGATCTCGTCGAGGACGGGGACCGTGGTCTCGCCCCCCTCGAGGGAGAACCGCTTCTGGCCGACGAACTTCGTCTGCAGGAAGGTCTCGAAGGCCTCGGCCTGGTTGAGCTTGAGCAGGATCCGGAGCTGCTCCTCGCGCGGCGGCTTGGTGTGCGGCTGCTCGATCCGCTCCTGGAGCCAGCGGCGCTGCTCGGGATCCATGATGTGCATGTACTCGATGCCGGTGGTGCGGCAGTAGGAGTCGCGCAGGATGCCCAGGATGTGGCGCAGCTTCATGAAGCGCCGACCCTCGCCACCGAACGACCCGGTCGCGAACTCGCGGTCGAGGTCCCACAGCGTGAGCCCGTGCGACTCCACCTCGAGGTCGGGGTGGCTGCGCTGGCGGTACTCCAGCGGGTCGGTGTCGGCCATCATGTGGCCCCGGACCCGGTAGGCGTGGATCAGCTCGAGGATCCGGGCCTGCTTGCTGATCTCGTCGTCGTGGTTGGTCGAGATGTCGCTGGCCCAGCGGATCGGCTCATAGGGGATCCGCAGCGACCGGAAGATCTCGTCGTAGAAGTCGTCCTGGCCGAGCAGCAGCTGGTGCACCCGCTTGAGGAACTCGCCGGACTGCGCGCCCTGGATGACGCGGTGGTCGTACGTCGAGGTCAGGGTCATGACCTTGCTGATCGCGTTGCGGGCGATCGCCTCCTCGGAGGCGCCCTGCCACTCGGGCGGGAGCTCCATCGCGCCGACGCCGATGATCGCGCCCTGGCCCTTCATGAGGCGGGGGACCGAGTGGCTGGTGCCGATGCCGCCGGGGTTGGTCAGCGAGATCGTGGTGCCCTGGAAGTCCTCGATGGTGAGCTTGTTGTCGCGCGCCTTGCGGACGATCTCCTCATAGGCCGTCCAGAAGGCCGCGAAGTCCATGCCCTCGGCCGCCTTGATGCTCGGCACCATGAGCTGCCGGGACCCGTCGGACTTCTTCACGTCGATCGCGAGGCCCAGGTTGATGTGGGCCGGGGTGACCAGGTTGGGCTTGCCGTCGACGGTCTCGAACCCGACGTTCATGTCCGGCATCGCGTGCAGCGCCTTGATCAGCGCGTAGCCGATCAGGTGCGTGAAGGAGACCTTGCCGCCGCGAGCCCGGGCGAGGTGGTTGTTGATGACCGTGCGGTTGTCCCAGAGCAGCTTCACGGGGACCGACCGGACCGAGGTGGCGGTGGGCACCGTGAGCGAGGTATCCATGTTCTGCACGGTCCGGGCGGGCGCGCCGCGCAGCACGGTGTACTCGGGGCCGTCGCTCGCGGCGGCCGGCGCGGTCGGGCGGGACTCCTTGGGGACCGGGTTGGAGGTGCCCTTGGCCGGCTCGGCGGCCTTGGCGTCCGGGCGCGGCTTCGCGACCGGCGCAGGGGTCGGCGTCGGGTCCTCGTGCTCGGCCGGCTTCTTGGCGGGAGCCTTCTTCGGCTCGGGCTTCGGCTCAGCCTTCCCCTGCTCGGCCTTCTTCGGGGCCGGCTTCGGGGTCGACTTGCTCTCGGGGGCCGCGGTCGACGTACCGTTGGTCGCTCCCGCGGGCGCTCCGTTGGCCTGGAAGTACGCCTTCCAGGACGGATCGACGCTGTCGGGGTCCCGCTTGAACTGGTCGTGCATCTCCTCCACGAGCCACTCGTTGGCGCCGAAGTCGGCGGAGGGGAGGTCGGACTTCTGGCCTGGGGACTGCGGCACGGCTTGATTCGCCTCTTCCGGAACGTGCGCGGGGATGTGGATCAGTGCTCAAGGCTAGTCCCCTGGTCGAGCAAATGCAGACTGCCCCGGCGCTTTTCGGCGTGGTGTGCTGAGAGCCACAACCAGACGTTGCAAACTTCTCGTTCATCGGCAGCAGGAGCGGGGAGTTTCGGAGCATGCACCAAGCCACCCGGCGGACCTCGGGCGCACTGGCGGGGCTGGTGGTGCTCGGTCTCGTCGTCGGCGGATGCGAGGGCGGCTCCGAGCTGGTCTCGATGGCGCCCTCCGATGTCCCGTCCGTCCAGCAGGCCGAGGCCCCCGTGGTCGGGACGACCGTCGCGTTCGGGTCGGTCACCGGCCGGCTCCCCGAGGCGGCCCGACAGAAGCTGGCCGGACAGGTCCAGGCGGTCGTGGACGGCTGGATCGATGCCGCCTATGTCGCCGGTGACTACCCGCGCGCAAGCTTCGCGGACAGCTGGCCGGGCTTCACCGCCGGCGCCCGGTCCGAAGCCAAGCGTGATGGCGACCTGATGAGCAATCGCGACCTGGGCGACCAGGTCGAGGAGGTCACGGCGACCCGGCGGAGGGTGCGGC
>JBAWHI010000118.1:0-6500 GCA_049593675.1 Nocardioides sp. | reverse complement strand
GGGGCAGGCCGTAGGACGACATCACGCACCAGCCGAGGAGCAGTCCTGCGGCCAGTGACCAGGCGACCAGGCGCCCGCCGGAGGCTCGTGCACCGAGCGCCAGGCAGGCGAGTCCCCACGCCGCCACCGCTCCGAACAGCGCATCGCCGGACACCGCCATGAAGACCGCTGCGAGCGCGAGCACCAGGAACGGAGCGGCCCGGCGGGCCATCTCCTCCGAGCCCAGGGCACGCACCGTGATCAGCACCGCGAGGGCGGTGGTCGCCGCGATCGCGGCCACCACGAGGCCGGCTGCGAACGAGCCGCCGAGGCCGACCCGCGCCAGCAGCACGAAGAACAACAGCGCCCCGGGCGGGTGGCCGGCGACATGGGTGGGCCAGGCGCCGGGGGAGTCGATCGGGATGCGGTCGACGTACCCCTCCAGCAGCACGGGCACATCGGTGACCCCCCGGGCGGTCGGGAGGTACTCGTACTCGTTGCCCAGCACCCGCGAGATCCCGCTGGACCCGTCGACGAACGCCAGGGCGAGCAGCCAGGCCAGGCCCACGCCGTACGCGGCCAGCAGCATCCGCCCCCACGACAGCCGCTCGGCCAGGCCGGGGCCGAACCGCCACCCCAGCAGGGCGATCACGACCGCGGGCAGGGTGCCGGGGCCGAGCAGCTTCGGCTCCCAGTAGCCGTGCAGCGGGGGGACGGCCAGGTCCTTGAGGCTGCGTGGCGCCCGCGACCACACCTCCCAGCCGGCGAGCGGGGGGACGCTCACCGCCGCTGCCACGACGAGCAGCGCCAGACCCAGCCCGATCCACGGCGCGCGGCCTCGCGGGGTCGACATGGCTCGACCCTAGGGCGCGCGGCGTCACCACCCTGTAAGGACCGAGGCGTTTCGGCGGGCCCGAAGATGCCTACTCTCCAGGTATGGAGCCCGTCTGCGACCTCGTCCTGCCCTGCCGGGACGAGGCCCCCGCGCTCGCGGGCCTGCTGCCCCGCGTGCCGGAGGAGTTCGCGGTCGTGGTCGCCGACAACGGCTCGCGTGACGGTTCGGCCGACGTCGCCCGCCGGCTCGGTGCGACGGTGGTGAGCGAGCCGACTCCCGGCTATGGCGCCGCCGTCCATGCCGGGCTGCTCGCCGCGACCCGGGAGTACGTCGCCTTCATGGACGGTGACGGCTCCTTCGATCCCGCCGAGCTTCTGCCACTGCTCGAGGACGTGCGCTCCGGTCGCGCCGACCTGGCGGTCGGTCGCCGTCGGCCGGTCCGGCGCGGCGTCTGGCCGTGGCACGCCCGAGCCGGCAACGGGCTGGTCGTGTGGTGGCTGCGCCGCCGGATCGGGATGGCCGCCCACGACATCGCGCCGATGCGCGTGTGCCGGCGAGACCGGCTGGTCGCCCTCGGGGTCGAGGACCGGCGCTTCGGCTATCCGGTCGAGCTCCTCCAGCGGGCGACCGACGCGGGCTGGCGGGTTTCCGAGCGCGACGTCTCCTACCACCCGCGGGCCGAGGGCACCCGCTCGAAGGTGTCGGGCTCGGTGCGCGGCACCGTCCGCGCCGCCCGCGACTTCTGGAAGGTGCTGGCGTGACGACCCCCGTGACCATCGCGACGGGTGCCCGGGCGCTCGTGGTGGCGAAGGCGCCGGTGGCGGGCCGGGTGAAGACCCGCCTCGGTGCCGACGTGGGGCATGCGGCCGCGGCCGACCTGGCCGCCGCCGCGCTCCTCGACACGATCGCCGCCTGCGCGGAGGCGTTCGGCGCCGATGGCTGCCTGATCGCGCTCTCGGGCGACCTGGCCGACGCCGTCCGCGGCGACGAGATCGCACGTGCCATCGAGGGCTGGAGCATCGCCCGGCAGCGGGGGAGCACCTTCGCCGAACGGCTCGCGAACGCGCACGCCGACGTCCCGCCCGGCGGTCCGGTCGTCCAGGTCGGCATGGACACTCCACAGCTCACCGCCACGGCCCTGCACGACGCCGCCCGCGGCCTCGACGCGCACGACGCCGTGCTCGGCCCGGCCGAGGACGGCGGATGGTGGGTGCTCGGACTGTGCAGCCCGGCCGGCGCCGCCGCGCTCCACGACGTGGAGATGTCCACCCCGACGACGTACGCCGACACCTGCAGCGCGCTGGCGCTCAGCGGCCTCGACGTCGGGACCACCGGTGTGCTGCGCGACGTCGACACCGTGGCCGACGCCGAGGTGGTCGCGCGCGAGGCGCCCGAGAGCCGGTTCGCCCAGGCGTGGCGGGAGCTCGCGCGATGAGCTTCGACCAGCCGCTGACCGAGCTGCGGCTCGAGCGCTGGAACCGGCCACCGGACGAGCACGACCTCGCGATGCTCTCCCTGTGCGTCGGCCCGACGCTCGACGTGGGGTGCGGTCCCGGGCGGCTGACCGCCCACCTGGCCGAGCTCGGCCACGTCACGCTCGGCATCGACATCGCCGGCGAGGCCGTCGAGCAGACCCGGGAGCGCGGTGGCTCGGCGCTGCGGCGCAACGTCTTCGACGCCGTACCCGGCGAGGGACGGTGGGAGACGGTGCTGGTCGCCGACGGCAACATCGGCATCGGCGGCGACCCGGTCGCGCTGCTGCGCCGCCTGCGCGAGCTCGTCGACCCACGGGGCCGGATCGTGGTCGAGCTCGCCCCTCCCGGCACCCAGCAGGCCGACGACTGGGCGACCCTGCGCACCTCCGACGGGGTCGAGCACACCTTCCGCTGGTCGGTCGTGGGCGTCGACCACATCGAGGACCTCGCCGCGCGCGCCGGCCTCACGGTCGGCCGGTGCGCGGCCTACGACGAGCGCTGGTGCGCCGTGCTCGAGGAGACGGCGTGAGAGCCCCGGCCGACACCGACTTCCCGTCGCGGCTGCGCAGTGCCGCGGTGAGCGCCCGGGTCGGGCTCTGGCTCGCCGTCAGCTTCGGGATCTGCTTCCTCACCGGCCTGATCAGCCACTACGCGCAGAACGTCAGCCAGCCCATCCCGTTCCCCACCAGCCCATCCTGGGGCTACCGGGTCACCCAGGGGCTGCACGTGATCACCGGGACCGCCGCCGTACCGCTCCTGCTGGTCAAGCTCTGGACGGTCTACCCGCGGCTGTTCGTCCGCCCGCCGCGCGGGGCCCGCAAGCTGCTCCTGGAGGTGCTGGAGCGCGGCTCGATCGCGGTCCTGGTCGCCGGCGCGATCTTCCAGCTCGCCTCCGGCCTCGCGAACTCGGCGCAGTGGTACCCCTGGGCCTTCTCCTTCCGGACCACCCACTACGCGATCGCCTGGATCACCATCGGGGCACTGGTCCTGCACATCGCGGTGAAGCTGCCGATCATCCGCGGCGTCCTCACCTCCGACATCGACGACACGACCTACGACCGGCCCACCGCCACCGAGCCGGGTCCGATCTCGCGACGCGGCCTGCTGCGCACGACCTGGCTGGCCGGTGGGGTCGCCGTGCTCGCCACCGCGGGGAGCACGGTGCCGCTGCTGCGCAACGCGTCGGTCTTCGGCGTGCGCTCCGGCGACGGGCCAGCGGGCATCCCGATCAACAAGTCGGCGGCGGCGGCGAAGGTGACGCCGGCGGCGACGAGCGCCGGCTACCGGCTCACGGTCGCCTACGGCGATCGGGAGGTCTCGATGAGCCGTGAGGAGCTGCTCGCGATGGAGCAGACCAGCGAGGTCCTGCCGATCGCGTGCGTCGAGGGGTGGAGCGCCAGCGGCACCTGGACCGGCGTCCGGGTACGCGCCCTCCTCGAGCTCGTGGGAGCGCCCGCCGGCAGCGAGGTGCTGGTGGTGTCGCTGCAGGAGTCGGGGCCGTTCCGCCAGACGGTGCTGCAGGGCAACTTCGCCGACGACGACCGCACCCTGCTGGCGCTCGCGCTGGAGGGTGAGCCGCTGGCGCTCGACCACGGCTATCCGGCGCGGCTGATCGCGCCCAACCGGCCCGGGGTCCTGCAGACCAAGTGGGTCCAGCGGCTGGAGGTGTCCGCGTGAGCGGCCTCCGGATCGCGATCGGCGGGGTCGGTGTCGCCGTCGGCGCGTTCGGGGCCTGGCTGCTGCTCACCCGACAGGATCTCGACCAGCTCCTGAACGCCGCGATCTGGCTGGCGGTCGGGGTGGTCCTGCACGACTTCGTGCTCGCAGCGATCACCCTGCTGCTCGGGGCCCTGGTGCTCCGTCGGCTGCCCGGTCCCGCGCGGGCCCCGGCCGTGGTCGGCTTCGTGGTGCTCGGCTCGGTGACGCTGCTCGCCGTACCCGTGCTGGGGCGCTTCGGCGCGCGAGCCGACAACGCGACCCTGCTGGATCGCGACTACGCCATGGGCTGGCTGCTGCTCGCGGCCCTCACCCTGGTGGCGGTGCTGATCGCCACCGCCCTACGCTCTCGAGCAGCCGGCGACCAGCCGTCCGACGAGCCAGGAGGTGAGCGTGGCCCGGGTCCTCGTCGTCGATGACGACCACACGGTGCGCGAGGTGGTCGTGTCCTACCTGCGGGCCGGCAACCACGACGTCACCGAGGCGGCGGACGGCGAGGGGGCGCTGCGCGCGATGCGCGACCAGCCCGCCGACCTGGTGGTGCTCGACCTGATGCTGCCCGGGATCGACGGGATCGAGGTGTGCCGTCAGCTGCGCGAGACCGGGGACACCCCGATCGTGATGCTGACCGCGCTCGGCGAGGAGACCGACCGCGTGGTCGGGCTCGAGGTCGGCGCGGACGACTACGTCACTAAGCCGTTCAGCCCTCGTGAGCTGGTGCTGCGGGTCGACTCGGTGCTGCGCCGCACGCACGTGCCCGAGGCGCCCCGGCGGCTCGAGGACGGCGACCTGGTCGTCGACGAGGCTGCGCACACGGCGTACCGCGAGGGGGCGCTGCTGAGCCTGACCGCCCGCGAGTTCGACCTGCTGCGCTACCTGATGGCCAACCCGGGTACTGCCTTCTCACGCGACGATCTCCTCCAGCACGTCTGGGGCTGGTCGATCGGCGACCAGTCGACGGTGACCGTGCACGTTCGGCGGCTGCGCGAGAAGGTCGAGCGGGACCCGAAGCAGCCTGAGCGGCTGGTGACGGTCTGGGGAGTCGGATACCGATGGGAGGCTGCGGATGACGAGTGACCAGGTGCAGATCGTGCTCGTGGCGGCCGCCTGCGCCGCCGCGGTCGGTGTGCTCGGACTGCTCGCGGCCTGGCTGCTGAGGAACCGGTCGATCAAGTGGCAGCTCGGACTGATCGTCGTGGTCACGATCGGGTCGGTGCTGGCCGGCGTGGTCGCGGTGGCGCGGCTGATGTTCCTCTCCCCGCACGACTGGGAGGTCGTCACCCTGGTGGCCGGCGTGTCGGGGCTGGTCGCCCTGGTCGTCGCGCTCGCGCTCGGTGCCGCGATCTCCCGGTGGTCGCGGGCGCTGCGCGAGGGTGCGCGCACCCTCGACGCGCACGGGAGCTACGTCGCCGACCCGCGCGGGCCCAGCGAGCTCCAGGAGCTCTCGGCCGAGCTCGCGCAGACCAGCGAGCGGCTCGAGGAGTCCCGCCTGCGTGAGGCCCGACTGGAGGAGTCCCGGCGCGAGCTGATCTCGTGGGTGTCGCACGACCTGCGCACCCCCCTGGCCGGGATGCGCGCAATGGCGGAGGCGCTCGAGGACGAGATGACCGACGACCCGGCGCGCTACCACCAGCAGATCCGGGTGGAGGTGGACCGGATGGTGCAGATGGTCGACGACCTGTTCGAGCTCTCCCGGATCCACGCCGGGGTCCTGCGGATCTCCCCGGAGACCGTGGCCCTGGGCGACCTCGTGAGCGAGGCGATCGCCGGCGCCGACCCGGTGGCGCGAGCGCGCAGCGTGCGCCTGGGCGGGAGCGTCGAGACCGGCATCGAGGTCACCGCCGACGCGGCCGGCCTCTCGCGGGTGATGACGAACCTGATCATGAACGCGATCCGGCACACGCCCGCGGACGGGTCGGTGGAGATCCGCGGCCGGGTGGTGCCCGACGGGGTGGAGCTCAGCGTCCGCGACCAGTGCGGCGGCATCGCCGGCGATGAGATGGACCGGCTCTTCGACCTGGCCTGGCGCGGCTCCCCGGCACGCACGCCCGACCCCGCCGTCGGCGGTCCCGGCGGCGAGCAGCGAGCCGGCCTCGGTCTGGCGATCGTCAAGGGCATCGTGGAGGCTCACCAAGGCACCGTCGAGGTCGAGAACGTCGGGTCGCCGCTGCCGCTCGGCTGCCGGTTCCGGGTGCTGCTGCCGGCCTGATCCCGGGTCCACGGCGGCCTGATCCCGGCCTGATCCCGGCCTGATCCCGGCCTGGTCCCGGGCGTGGGGGACCGGGCGCCGACACGCGGGACGGGGCCTCCCGAACATCTGTTCGATCGTGGGCTAGATTCTGTCCACAGGCATGACTCGGGAAGAGGTTGTCCACAGCAGTCGACGGTGCTGATCAGGCACTGTCGGTGGCTCGCCCTAGCGTCGTCGATGTGCCTGGACCCCGACGAGAGACAAGGAAGCAGCAGATGGCTGGAGGAGACCGCGAGAAGGCCCT
>JBAWHI010000117.1:0-15569 GCA_049593675.1 Nocardioides sp. | reverse complement strand
GCGCTGCTCCTGGCGAGCGGCGCGCCGACGCCGCAGCCGGCGGACCAGGCGCGGCGCATGGGCCTCGGCGGCGGGGAGGTCGATGAGCCGGTTCAGCAGCTGGTGGTAGCCGGACGCCGTGAGGTCGAACCGCTCGCGGACCGCCGTCTCCTTGGCTCCGGCGTGGGCGACCCAGTCCTGCTCGAACTCGAGGATCTCGCGGTCGAGGTCGCTGAGCGGGGCACCTGCGGACATGCGAGAGATCCTCACACGAGAGCCGCCGAGACCAGGAACCGGTCCACCTCGATGCGGAGTCCGACCCGCTGAGGATTCGGCCGCGGCTGGCGGTATCGGCTCGCGTAGCGCTCCATGGCACGCGCCACGGATGCCTCGTCGGTCCGCACCGTGGCCCGGCCCTCCAGCGTCGACCAGCGGCCGCCGTCGACCTGGCAGATCGACACCCGCTCGTCCCGCTCCGCGTTGCGCGCCTTCTGGGAGACGCCGCTGGTGATCACCCAGGCGCACCGCTCGTCCAGGTCGAGCGCCAGTCCGACCGGGACGACGTGGGGGCTGCCGTCCGCGCGCAGCGTGGTGAGCGTGCAGAGATGCCGCTCGGTCCAGAAGTCCAGCAGGGGCTGGGGGAAGTCGTCCCATCCGGGATACCAGGAGCTCACGGGGACATGCTGGCACGGTCGAGTGGATACCTTCGAGACATGCAACGGCTCGCCAGCTTCGTCGACACCGCCCTGGACCGCACCGTGCTCCCCGGCTACAGCCGGGTGGGCCCGGCGGTACGCCGACGGCTCTCGACCTGGCCGGCCGACCCGCGCCCCGGGTCGATGGCGGGCAAGCGTGCGCTGGTGACGGGGGCGAGCAGTGGCCTCGGGATCGCCACCGCCGAGGGGCTGGCCGCGCTCGGGGCCGAGGTGACCCTGGTGGTCCGCGACACCGAGAAGGGCGAGCGGGTCGCCGCCGAGATCTCCGGTCGGCTGCCGCACGCCTCGCTCGACGTGCAGCGCTGCGACGTGTCCGACCTCGACGACGTACGGCGGTTCGCGGGATCGGTCTCCGGGCCCGTGGACGTCCTCGTGCACAACGCCGGAGCGATGCCGCCGGAGCGCAGCGAGTCGCCGCAGGGCCACGAGCTCACCATGTCGCTGCACGTGCTCGGCCCGGTGCTGATGACCGAGCTGTTGAGCGAGCAGCTCCGGGGCGGGCGGATGGTGTTCGTGACCTCGGGAGGCATGTACACCCAGCGGCTGCGCGACGACGACCCGGAGTACCTCGCCGACGAGTACAAGCCGGCGACCGCCTACGCGCGCAGCAAGCGCGCCCAGATCGAGCTGCTGCCGGTGCTCCAGCACCGCTGGCCGGACCTCGGGGTGCACGCGATGCACCCCGGCTGGGCGGACACGCCCGGCGTGGTCGACTCGCTGCCGACCTTCCACCGCCTCACCGGCCCGCTGCTGCGCGACGCCGAGAGCGGCGCCGACACGACCGTGTGGATCGCAGCGACCCAGCCGCAGCCGCCCGGCGCCCGGCTGTGGCACGACCGCGCGCCGCGGCCGACCCAGCTGCTGCGGCGTACCCGCACCGGCGTGGCCGAGCGGGAGCGGCTCTGGGCGTGGGTGAAGGACGCGCTCGACCTGAGCTAGCGTCGGCTGGGTCTCGACCGGCTGGGTCTCGACACGCCGGTCGCGGGCTCGTACCTCGCCCGCGCGGCTGCTCGACCTGGCTGCTGGCCCTGACCTTCGCCAGCTCAGGTCAGGGCAGCTCAAATCCAGCGGGAGAACCAGATCCGGCCCAGCCACTCCGTGTGGGTGAGGAGCTGGTTGGTCCAGATCGGCCAGAACCAGGCGAAGTTCACCAGCGCCAGCACCACGAAGGCGCCGGACACGATGACGCCGCCGGTGCGGCGTGGTGACGACGCGGTCGCCGAGCCGATCATCTTCCCCATCGCGAGCACCAGCGCGAGCACGAGGAACGGCAGGGTGACGACCGCGTAGAAGAGGAAGATCGGCCGGTCGTCGTACTGCAGCCAGGGCAGCCAGGTGGAGGCCACGCCGACCACGGCGACGCCGAAGCGCCAGTCACGCGCACCCACCCACATCACCAGGGCGAACAGGAGCGCGACGCAGCCGCCCCACCAGATCGTCGGGTTGCCGAGCAGCAGCACCTGGCGTAGGCAGTCGCTGCCCTGCGGGGCCGCGCAGCCCTGGGTGCCGGGCTGGATGTCGGTGTCCGCGGCCACCCCGACGGGCCGGTTGAGCAACAGCCACCCCGACGGCTTGGAGGCGTAGGTGTGCGAGCTGTCGTTGAGGAAGTGCGTGTGGAACGCATAGACGTCGTGGTGGTAGTGCCACAGCGACCGCAGTGACTGCGTGACCTCGCCGAGCCCGGAGGCGTCCGCCTCGGTGCGGGTCGGCCAGTCCTCGCCGCCGTTGAAGCTGGTGTACTGCGTCGCGGAGAGGTTCTCCTCGTACTGCTCGGCGTTCATCAGCCAGCCGGTCCAGGTCGCGACGTAGACGACGAAGGCGACCAGCACCAGGTGCACGAACGCCGGCACCCCGTCGACCAGCGCCGATCGGACCACCGGCCAGCGCACGCCGAACGAGCGGCGCGCGCCTGCGGACCACAGCCAGCAGAGCAGGCCGAACGCGGCGAGCGGATAGAGCGCCGTCCACTTCGACCCGACGGCCAGGCCGAAGCTGATTCCGGCGGCCAGCAGCCAGGGCCGGAAGAGAAGCCCCCGCACCGGGCCCCATCCGTGGGTGACCTGGGCCGGGACGAGCCGGGCCATCCGGGCGCGGTGCCAGTCCCGGTCGGCCACCACGCAGTGCACGCCGAGGAGCACGAAGAACGCCAGGAAGATGTCGAGCAGGGCCAGGCGGGAGAGGACGAAGTGCAGGCCGTCGAGCATCAGCAGCAGCCCGCCGACGACCCCCAGGAGCGTCGAGCCGGTGATCCGCCGCGCGAACCGGCACATCACCAGCACCATCAGCGCACCGACGACGGCCGAGGCCACCCGCCACCCGAACGGATCCATCCCGAACGCCTTGATGCCGAGCGCGATCAGCCACTTCCCGACCTCCGGGTGGACGATCATCTCCGGCCCGCCCTTGAAGACCCCGTCGGTCGTGGCCTCCTTCAGGAGCAGGTCGTTGGCCTTCTCCGTGGTGTCGCGCTCGTAGCCGAAGTTCAGCAGCGACCAGGCGTCCTTGGCGTAGTAGGTCTCGTCGAACTGGAACTCGTGCGGCGACCCGAGGTGCCACAACCGCAGGAACAGCGCCAGCAGCGCCACCGCGAGGCACGCCGTCCAGCCGATGATGGGGTCCTCCAGGCGGATCCGCCCGCGGGCCCGCTCCCACGCCGTCGGCACGGGGCGGCCGGCCGCGTTGCGCGACAGTCCGACGCGCGCGCGCTCGGGCTCGGGAGGCGCGGCGGTCGTCACGGTGGGAGACTCTACGGCTGTGACATCTGCGACCGGAGTACTCGTGCTCGCGGCGACGCCGATCGGCCGGGTCGCCGACGCCCCGCCGCGCCTCGCCGAGGAGCTCGCGACCGCGGACGTCGTCGCCGCGGAGGACACGCGGCGGCTCAAGCGGCTCACCAGCGACCTCGGAGTCACGGTGACCGGACGGATGGTCTCCTACTTCGAGGGCAACGAGTCGGCGCGCACCCCGGTCCTGCTCGAGGCCCTCCTCGCCGGCGAGCGGGTGCTGCTGGTGACCGACGCCGGGATGCCGAGCGTCTCCGACCCCGGCTACCGGCTGGTGGCCGCCGCGGTCGAGCACGACGTGCTCGTGACTGCGGTGCCCGGTCCGTCGGCGGTGCTGACGGCGCTGGCGGTCAGCGGCCTGCCCGTCGACCGGTTCTGCTTCGAGGGCTTCCTGCCCCGCAAGGCGGGGGAGCGGTCGCGGCGGCTCGCCGGCCTGGTGACCGAGGAGCGGACGATGGTCTTCTTCGAGGCGCCGCACCGGACCGAGGCCGCGCTCGCGGCGATGGCCGAGACGCTCGGCGCCGACCGGCCCGCGGCGGTCTGCCGCGAGCTCACGAAGACCCACGAGGAGGTACGCCGTGGGCCGCTCGCCGAGCTCGTCGACTGGGCGGCCGAGGGGATCCGCGGCGAGGTGACGATCGTGGTGCAGGGCGCGGAGCCCACCGCCGCGGTCGACAGCGACCCGGCGAGCCTGCGGGCGGCCGTCGCGGACCTCGAGTCCGAGGGCAGCACCCGCAAGGATGCGATCGCGGAGGTGGCCCGGCTGGCCGGCGTACCCAAGCGCGAGGTGTACAACCTGATCCACACCCGGACCGATGGAGGTGGCCCATGACCGACCGGATCGTCCGGCTGCAGCACGACGGACTGACCTTCGACGTGACCGACGAGGGCCCCCTCGAGGGCATCGCGGTGGTGCTGCTGCACGGCTTCCCCGAGCGCAGCAGCAGCTGGCGCGACGTCGTGCCGCGCCTGCATGCCGCAGGCCTGCGCACCCTGGCGATGGACCAGCGCGGCTACTCGCCGGGCGCCCGTCCGCGCGGTCGCAAGAGCTATCGCATGCACCACCTCGCCGGCGACGTCGCGGCGCTGATCGATCAGATCGGCGCACCGGTGCACCTGGTCGGCCACGACTGGGGCTCGGCCGTCGGCTGGGCGGTCGCCGGCCGTTACCCGCGCCAGGTGCTCACCTACACCGCCGTCTCCGTGCCGCATCCGGCGGCGTTCAGCCGGGCGATGAAGACGGGCGACCAGCGGCGACGCTCGCGTTACATGGCGATGTTCAACCTCCCGGTGCTGCCCGAGCTGATGGCCCGCAGGCCCGGTGGCCGGTTCGACCACTTCCTGGGCAAGGCCGGCATGAGCACGGCCGAGGTCGCCCGCTTCCGCGCCGAGATCGTGGAGTACGGCGCGCTCCGGCACGCCCTGGGCTGGTACCGCGCCCTGCCGTTCACCCGGCCCGGCGCCACCGACTTCCAGGTCAGCGTCCCGACGACCCTCGTGTGGAGCACGGGCGATGTCGCGATCGGTCGCGAAGGCGTCGACGGCACCGCGCGATGGGTGGATGCGCCCTACGACCTGGTCGTGCTCGAGGGTGTCAGCCACTGGATCCCGACCCAGGCGCCGGACGCGTGTGCGGACGCGATCCTCGCCAGGATCAACCGATGACCGCTCGCCCGCCGGCGCCCGAGCCGTTGCCGCACCCGGTCGTCGACAACCACTGCCACCTCGACGTGGACCGCGACGACGATCTCCTCCCGGTCGAGGAGGCGCTGGCCGCGGCCGCAGCGGTCGGCGTCACGCGGATCGTGCAGATCGGCTGCGACCTCACCCGGGCGGGCTGGGCCGTCGAGGCCGCTGCGACACACCCGTCGGTCGTCGCGGGCGTCGCGCTGCATCCCAACGAGGCGCCGCTGGTCGACTCCCTGGACGACGCGATGGCCGAGATCGAGGCGCTCGCCCGGTCCCACGACAAGGTGCGGGCGGTGGGGGAGACCGGTCTCGACCACTTCCGCACCGGTGACGAGGGCCGGGCGAGACAGGTCGAGTCGTTCCGGCGCCACATCGACCTCGCCAAGCGGCTCGACAAGACCTTGGTGATCCACGACCGCGACGCCCACGAGGAGGTGCTCGCCGTCATCGACGAGGAGGGTGCCCCGGAGCGCTGGGTGATGCACTGCTTCTCCGGCGACGCCGACTTCGCGCGCCGGTGCCTGGACCGCGGTGCGTGGCTGTCCTTCGCCGGCACGGTGACCTTCAAGAACGCCCAGCCGCTGCGCGACGCCCTGGCCGCCACTCCGCGCGACCGGGTGCTCGTCGAGACGGACGCGCCGTACCTCACCCCGACGCCGTACCGAGGTCGCACCAACGCCTCTTACCTGATCCCGCTCACCGTGCGTGCGATGGCAGACGTCCGTGGCGACGACCTGGCCGAGCTGTGCCGCGCGGTCGACGCCAACACCGAGGTGGCCTTCGGCGGGGCGTGGTAGCCCGGCGCTCGATGCCGGCCGGTCGCGCAGCCCCCTCGGCGCTGCGGGGAGTCTCGAGGTCTGGACCGCCGACGCATCCCCAGGGGAGACGTCGTTTGCGCAGGTCAGCGCCGAGAGGCGGGGCTGAGCAGCTCGGCGCGCGGCGGTTTTACCGTCGAGACCTCGCTCACGTCCGCCCCGAATATGGCAGGTTGAGTTTGCAATCAAGCGGGAAGGCTGGTGCTCTGGAAGGACTTGAAGGCCGGGATCGGGAACGATCTGACCAGCGCTGGTGGCCGTATCTGGCCCCGCACACGCCCCCCGGACGCACCGCTTCACCCCCGTGGAGATCTGCGTCCAGCGCGCTTGAGACCCGAGGCCCGGAGAGTACGACGTTCGGAGAATCGTGCAGGACAGCAAGCCGACCCTGTTGAGCCGCCTCGCCCGCAGCCGACCGCTGATGATCGCCCTCGCGGGCGTCGTCGTCCTCGCGGTCGCCGGGTCCACCTGGGGCTACAGCGCGCTCAGCAAGACCGTGACCCTGTCGCTGGACGGCAAGTCGCAGGAGGTCACCGCCTTCGGCGGGACCGTCGGCGACGTGCTCGAGGCCGAGGGGATCGAGGTCGACGACCGCGACGTCGTCGCCCCCAGCGTCGACGAGGCGGTGACCGACGGCAGCAAGATCACCGTCGAGTTCGCCCGACCGTTCGAGCTCTCCGTCGACGGTGAGAGCCAGACCTACTGGGTCACCTCGACCACCGTCTCCCGCGCCCTGGACGAGATCGGCCGCGCCTACCGCGGCGCCGAGCTCTCGGCGAGCCGCGGCGGCAGCATCGACCGCGAGGGCATGACGCTCGACGTCGTGACGCCGAAGACGCTGAAGGTCAAGCTCGGCGGCAAGGACATGGTCAAGAAGACCGTCACCGCGCTGACCGTCGAGGAGGCGCTCGACGAGCTCGGCGTGAAGGTCGGCAAGCACGACGAGACCAAGCCCGGTCTCCGGCACCAGCTCGAGAACGGCGACAAGGTCGTCTTCACCGACGTGCGCATCGTCAAGAAGAGCGTCGACGGAGAGGTCATCGACTTCAGCACCGTCGAGCAGGAGGACGGGTCGATGTTCGAGGGCGAGTCCTCGACCGCCCGCGAGGGCAGGACGGGTCTGCGCGACGTGACCTACCGGATCGTCTACCGCAACGGTGAGATCGCGGTCCGCAAGGTCCTCAAGCAGGAGGTGCTGCGCCAGCCGGTCGACGAGCTGGTCAAGGTCGGCACCAAGGAGAAGCCCGCGGCCACGAACTTCGCCGGCGGCAACAGCGTCTGGGACCGTCTCGCCCAGTGCGAGTCCGGCGGCAACTGGGCCATCAACACCGGCAACGGCTACTACGGCGGCCTGCAGTTCAACCTCGGGACCTGGCAGGCGTACGGCGGGACCGGCCTTCCGAGCAACGCCAGCCGCGAGACCCAGATCGCGATCGCGACCAAGCTCCGCGACGCCTCGGGCGGGTACGGCGCGTGGCCGCACTGCTCCGCGTCGCTCGGCCTGCCGCGCTGATCGACGTGTCGCGGCCGATACCCTTCGGCACATGACATCCGCCGGCCCCCGACTGCTGGGGCCGGCGGATGTGCGTTCGCTCGCGGCCCGCCTGGACCTGCGCCCGACCAAGCAGCGCGGGCAGAACTTCGTCATCGACGCCAACACGGTGCGCCGCATCGTCCGCGAGTCGGGGGTCACCGCCGACGACGTCGTCGTCGAGGTCGGTCCGGGCCTCGGGTCGCTGACCCTCGCCCTGCTCGAGGCCGCCGGACGCGTGGTGGCGATCGAGATCGACGACAAGCTGGCCGGGCTGCTCCCCGAGACGATCGCGGCGTACGCCCCCGACCACGCCGACCGCCTCGAGGTCGTGCGCGCCGACGCGATGCGCATCGAGGAGGTCCCCGGTCCGGCCCCGACCGCGCTGGTGGCGAACCTGCCCTACAACGTCTCGGTCCCCGTGCTGCTGCACCTGCTGACCCTGCTCCCGTCGCTCGAGCGCGGGCTGGTGATGGTGCAGGCCGAGGTCGCCGACCGGCTGGCCGCCAGGCCCGGCTCCAAGGTGTACGGCGTCCCGTCGGTCAAGGCTGCCTGGTTCGCCGACGTGCGCCGCGCGGGAGCCATCGGCCGCAACGTCTTCTGGCCGGCGCCCAACGTGGACTCCGGCCTGGTCGCCTGGACCCGTCGCGAGCCGCCCGCGACGAGCGCGAGCAGGCAGCAGGTCTTCGCGGTCGTCGACGCCGCCTTCGCCCACCGTCGCAAGGCGCTGCGCGGCACCCTGAGGTCGCTCGCCCCGGGCGAGGTCGTCGACGCGGCCCTCGCCGGTGCCGGCGTGGATCCGCTCGCGCGCGGCGAGTCCCTCGCCGTCGACGACTTCGTGCGGATCGCCGAAGGTCTGGCCGCCGGGAGGTCGCCCGCATGAGCGAGACGACCGTCCGGGCGCCGGCCAAGATCAACCTCCACCTCGGCGTCGGCGCCCCCCGGGAGGACGGCTTCCACCCGCTGCTCACCGTCTACCAGGCGGTCGGGCTCTACGACGACCTCACCGCACGCGCCGCTCCCGGGTGGGGGCTCGGCGTCAGCCTGCCCGACTGGATGGAGCCCGGCGCCGTCCCCCTCGCCGGGGAGAACATCGTCGACCGGGCCGCCGACCTGCTGGCCGCGCACCACGGGATCGCCCGCACCGGCGAGGTGCACATCGCGAAGGCGATCCCGGTCGCCGGTGGGATGGCCGGCGGGTCGGCGGACGCCGCGGCCGCGCTGGTGGCGCTCGACCGGCTCTGGGAGGTCCGGACCTCGGACGAGGACCTGCTGGCGTTGGCCGCGCAGCTGGGCAGCGACGTGCCGTTCGCGCTCCTCGGCGGCACCGCGCTGGGCACCGGACGTGGCGAGGTGGTCGACCCGGTCGAGGACCGCGGCACCTGGTGGTGGGTCGTGGTGCCGGCGAGGACCGGGCTGTCGACGCCGCAGGTCTACCGCCACTTCGACAAGCTGTTCCCCGACGCGCCGGCCGCCCCGGCGCCCGCGGACGAGCTGCTCCAGGCGATCGCCGAGGGCGACACGTGGGCGCTCGCGAACGCACTCCACACCGACCTCGAGGCCGCGGCCGTCGACCTGCGCCCCGAGCTCGGGGCGCTGATCGAGGCCGGGGAGAGCGCCGGGGCGCTGCGCGGGATCGTGTCCGGGTCCGGCCCCACCTGCGTGTTCCTGTGCGGGTCGGGGGACCAGGCGCGTGGACTCGCGGCCGAGCTGTCAGGGACCGGCCACGACGTCGTCCTCGCCGCCAACGGCCCGGTCGCCGGCGCCCACCTGGTCCACTACGCCTGACGCCCATCGCCTAGGCTCGTCGGCGGCATGGCAAATCTGATCAACCTCGAGCGGGTCTCGAAGTCCTACGGCGTCCGCCCGCTCCTCACCGACGTCTCCCTCGGCGTCGCCGTCGGTCAGCGGATCGGCATCGTCGGGCGCAACGGCGACGGCAAGACCACGCTGCTCGAGGTGATGACCGGCCTCGAGGAGCCCGACACCGGTCGCGTGTCGAAGCAACGCGGCCTGCTCATCGGCTACCTGCACCAGGGCGACGAGCTCGACGACACCCACACGGTGCGGGAGGCCGTCCTCGGGGGGCTCTCCGACCACGAGTGGGCGGCTGACTCGCGCACCCGGGAGGTCGTCGAGGAGCTCCTGGCCGGCGTCGCGCTCGACCGTCCGGTCACCGGGCTGTCCGGCGGCGAGCGTCGCCGCTGCTCGCTGGCCGCGCTGCTGCTCGGCGACCACGACCTGATCGTGCTCGACGAGCCCACCAACCACCTCGACGTCGAGGCCGTCGCCTGGCTGGCGCGCCACGTCGCCGGACGCACGTCGGCGCTCGTCGTCGTCACCCACGACCGCTGGTTCCTCGACGCGGTGTGCCAGTGGACCTGGGAGGTGCACGACGGTGCCGTCGACGCCTACGAGGGCGGGTATGCCGCCTTCGTGCTCGCCAAGGCCGAGCGGTCGCGCCAGGCCTCCGCGTCGGAGACGCGCCGGCAGAACCTGGCCCGCAAGGAGCTCGCCTGGCTGCGTCGCGGCCCGCCGGCCCGCACGTCGAAGCCCAAGTTCCGCATCGACGCCGCCAACGCCCTCATCGAGGACGTCCCGCCACCGCGCGACCGCCTGGAGCTGCAGAAGTTCGCGACCC
This sequence comes from Nocardioides sp., assembly GCA_049593675.1. Classification (GTDB taxonomy): domain Bacteria; phylum Actinomycetota; class Actinomycetes; order Propionibacteriales; family Nocardioidaceae; genus Nocardioides. The sequence goes on along the minus strand of JBAWHI010000117.1, from coordinate 5,415 downwards.
AGCGGCTGGGCAAGGACGTCATCGACATCGAGGACGTCGACCTGGTACGCGGCGAGCGCACCCTGCTCACCCACGCGACGTGGCGGCTGGGGCCCGGCGACCGGGTCGGCATCGTCGGGGTCAACGGCGCCGGCAAGAGCTCGGTCCTCAACCTGATCTCGGGTGCGCTCGAGCCGCGGGTCGGCCGGGTGAAGCTGGGCCGGACGGTCGCGCTGCGGCAGCTCACCCAGCAGCTCGACGAGCTCGACCCGGACGGCCGGGTGCTGCCGATGGTCGAGGGCTACCGCAGGATCACGAAGACCGCCGACGGCCAGGAGGTCTCCGCGACCTCGATGCTGGAGCGGTTCGGCTTCACCGGGGACAAGCTGACCGCCCGGATCGGGGACCTCTCCGGTGGAGAGCGTCGCCGCTTCCAGCTGTTGCTGCTGCTGCTCGACGAGCCCAATGTGCTGCTCCTCGACGAGCCGACCAACGACCTCGACATCGAGACCCTCAACGTGCTCGAGGACTTCCTCGACGGCTGGCCGGGCACCCTGATCGTGGTCTCGCACGACCGCTACTTCCTGGAGCGGGTCACCGACTCGGTCTGGGCGCTGCTGGGCGACGGTCAGATGTCGATGCTGCCCCGCGGCGTGGACGAGTACCTCGAACGGCGTGCCGGCGGGCTCGCCTCCGGCCAGCTCGACGTCGGCACCGCGTCCCAGCAGGCCGCCGATGCCAGGTCGACGAAGGCGAAGGTCGGGGGTGCCGAGGAGCGGGCCGCGCGCAAGGCGGTCGCTCGGATCGAGAAGCGCTTGGCGCGGATCGCGGAGCAGGAGGCGACGCTGAACGCCGAGGTCCTCGAGCACGCCCAGGACTACGAGCGGATGGCCGGGGTCAGCGCCCAGCTCGAGGCGCTCGCGACCGAGAAGGCGGAGCTGGAGCTGGAGTGGCTCGAGGCCGCCGAGGTGCTCGAGTAGGCCGAGCCGCCGGACGGCGTCACGGCGCGATCCTTCCGCTGCGGTCGGTGTCAGGCGAACGGGACCAGCAGGGTCCGCAGCAGTGCCGCCAGCCGGGCGCGGTCGCGCTCGGGCAGCGCCGCCAGGAAGGTGCTCTCCGCCTCGAGGAGCTGCTCGAAGGCGTGGTCGACGCTTGCCTTGCCCTCCGGCGTGAGGCGCACCAGCACCCCGCGCCGATCGTGCGGGTCGGGCAGTCGCTCGACCAGTCCACGGGCGGCGAGCCGGTCGACCCGGTTGGTCATGGTGCCGCTGGTCACCAGGGTCTCGCGCAGCAGCCGTCCCGGCGAGAGCTCGTACGGCGCGCCGGCGCGTCGCAGAGCGGCGAGGACGTCGAACTCCCAGGACTCGACCCGCGCCGCGGTGAACGCGTCGCGTCGGGCCAGGTCCAGGTGTCGTGCCAACCGGCCGATCCGGCTGAACACCTCGACCGGGGCGACGTCGAGGTCGGGGCGCTCGCGTCCCCACGCCTCGACCAGCTCGTCGACCTCGTCCCGCATGGGGGGAGCGTATCGGATACGTCGAGAATCTTGACATCAAGATAAATGCGACCCACGATGGGCCTGTGACGCGCGCCGACTTCGCCTGGGACCCTGCCCGCTACCTGGCCTTCGCCGACGAGCGCGGGCGGCCGTTCGTGGAGCTGCTCGCCCGGGTCGGCGCCACCGCCCCGCGCACGGTGGTCGATCTCGGGTGCGGTCCCGGCAACCTGACCGCGATGCTCGCCGAGCGCTGGCCGGAGGCGCTGGTCCACGGTCTCGACTCGAGTACGGAGATGATCGACCGGGCCAGGGCCACCCCCGGTCGTGCGACCTTCGAGGTGGCCGACCTCCGGGAGTGGTCGCCAGCGGATCCGGTGGACGTGCTGGTCTCCCATGCCACGCTGCAGTGGATCCCCGGCCACCTCGACCTGCTGCCCGGCCTGGTCGGCTCGATCGCACCGGGTGGGTGGTTGGCGCTCCAGGTGCCCGGCAACTTCGACGAGCCCAGCCACACCATCCGCGCCGAGCTGGCCGCCGAAGCGCCGTACGCCGCCCACACCGCGGGCGTCGCCGTTCCCGCCAGCCACGACCCCGGCGACTACCTCGACGCGCTGGCGGCCCTGGGCTGCTCCGTGGATGCCTGGGAGACGACCTACCTGCACATGCTCAGCGGCCCGGACCCGGTCTTCGCGTGGGTCTCGGGCACCGGCGCCCGCCCGACCCTCGAGGCGCTCCCCGGGCGCCTCCGAGTGGACTTCGAGACCGAGCTCAAGCGGCGGCTCGCGCTCGCCTACCCCCGGCGACCGCACGGTGTCGTGCTGCCGTTCCGCCGGATCTTCGTCGTGGCCCAGCCCCCCGCACGTCGGATCGAAGGAGAGAAGCCATGAGGCTCCACCACGTCCAGGTCGCCTGTCCCCGTGGAGGGGAGGGCGCTGCCCGCCGGTTCTGGGGTGAGGGCCTCGGCATGGCCGAGCTCCCCAAGCCCGCAGAGCTCGCCGGCCGCGGAGGGTGCTGGTTCCGTGACGGCGCCGCCGAGATCCATGTCGGCGTCGAGGAGCCGTTCACCCCGGCCCGCAAGGCACATCCCGCGGTGCTGCTCGACGACGTCGCGGCCCTGGACGCTGCGGGGGATCGGTTGGCGGCGCTCGGGTTCGAGGTGAGCTGGGTCGAGCGGCACACGTTCCCCGGCCACGAGCGCGCCCACGCCTTCGATGCGCACGGCAATCGCGTCGAGCTGCTCGCCGCGGTGTGACCTGATCTCGCTGGTCGCCGCGGGTCGGTCGCCGACGGTGCCGGGTCAGTCGAGCAGGGACTCCATCGTCTCGATCTCCCGCTCCTGAGCGGACTCGATGGCCTCGGCCAGCGCCACGACCTCGGCGAGCTCTCCCTGGTCCTGCTCGGTGCGGGCCATCTCGACGGCGCCCCGGTGGTGCTCGACCATCATCGAGAGCCACAGCTCCTGGAACTCCCGGTCGGAGGCGTCCTGGAGCTCGTCCATCTCCTCGCCCGACATCATGCCGGGCATGTCGGTCTCCATCCCCTCCATCTGCTCCGAGATGTCGCCCCCTGCGTGGTGGCCGGCGTTGCTGTGGTCCCGCATCGTTGCCGGGACCTCCTCGTCCCACGCGGTCAGCCAGGACGACATGGTCTCGATCTCGGGGCTCTGAGCAGCGCGGATCTCGTCGGCGAGCTGGTGGACCTCCGGATCCAGCGGTCGTCCGTCCGCCAGGTCGACCATCGACAGGGCCTGGGCGTGGTGCTGGATCATCTCGGTCGCGAAGGCGACGTCGGCGTCGTTGAACACATCGCCGTTGCTCGCGGTTCGAGACGCGGAGGGTGCGTCGTCGGCATCATCCCCGCAGGCTGCGACGCCGATCAGCAGCGCGATCGCCAGCGCGCCGACCGCGCCGACCGCGCCGACCCGGCGCAGTCTGACCCTGATGCGCGCCGATCCGGGAGTCGTGGACGGGCGGCTCGGTGTCATCGCTCAACCCCAGATCTCGCGCGCGAGCGGTGCGACCGCGGCGGCCTGGGCCCGCCCGGCGTGGGCCGAGGCCGCTCGCCGAGCGGGGTCGAGCACGTTCTTGCCGATCGCCGCGACCGAGGCGGCGTCGGGCGAGACGACCAGGTGCGGAGTCGATCCGAGCAGCTGGCCGGCGGTCCGCATCGGCCCGATCGAGCGGTCGACGGGGGTGAAGCCGAGCACCCGGTCGCAGTCCGCGACCAGGTCGGCGTTGGATCCCGATCGCGCGCCGCCGTCGACGTAGTCGCGGCCCTGGATCGGCACCGGTGGGTAGACGCCCGGTACGGCGCAGCTGGCGGCGACCGCGTCGACCAGCGTGACCCCGTCGCTCCCGTCGAAGACCCGCAGCGCGCCCGTCCCGACGTCGACGGCCGTGACCTGGAGCCGACCGCCCGGACCCCACTCCTGGATCGGCAGGCGCTCGCGGATCGCCTCGAAGCGCTCCTCGAGGCTCGGCAGCCGGCCCGCGGCGGCGCGGCGAGCAGACCACTGGCCGACGTGGCGTCCGAAGGCCTCCAGGTCACCGCGCGCCCGGAGCAGGGCCCGCGCGAAGCCCACCAGGACCAGGGGGCTGATGCTGGCCAGGGGAGCCGGCTTGGGAGGGGAGACCTGGTAGTCGAACAGGTCCGAGAGGGCGACGCCGGTCGTGATCTGGGCTCCGACCACCGAGCCCGCCGACGTACCGACCACCAGGTCAGCGCCGGTGACGTCGACCCCGAGGTCCTGGAGTCCGAGCAGCAGCCCGGTCTCCCAGGCGATCCCGGTGATGCCGCCCCCACCGAGGACGAGTCCGCGTCGGTCGTGCTGTTGCTGGCTCATGGGTCGACGCTACTGGGCGCTGCTCGGCGCGGTGCGCCGGGGCCGAGGCGATCCCCGACACGACGACGGGCCCCGGTGCGCTGCACCGGGGCCCGTCGTGCAGGCTCACTTCACCTTGACGGTGACGGTCTTCTTGGCCTTGTCGAAGCCGGATGCGCCGAGGTAGGACACCTTCAGCTTGTACGTCCCCGACTTCTGCTTCTTGGGCAGCTTCGGCTTCGTCTTGCCGTTCTTCAGGGTCTTCGAGCCCAGGTTCTTGCCGGCGTAGACCAGCTTGACCTTGCCCGGGACCGTCAGGGACCCGGAGCTCGCCTTGATGGTCACGGAGACCTTCTTGCCGGACCTGGCCTTGCCGGTCTTCACCGACAGGCCGACCTTGGCCTTCGCGACCTTGGAGGTCGTGGGCGAGGAGACCGTGGTCGAGGTGTACCCGGCCTTGGAGCCCACCGCCGACACCGAGATCCGGTGCCCGGCGTCCGCCGGCTGCACCCGGTAGGTCGCCTTGGTCGCGCCCTTGATCGCCTTGCCGTCTCGCAGCCACGTGAGCGAGGTGTCCACGCCCGACTGGAACCAGCTCGGCTCGTGCGAGGTGAGGGTGCTCCCGACCTTGGCCGAGCCGCTGATCCGGGCCTGCGAGGTCGCTGACACGAACCTCTTGCCGATCTCGAGCACCATCGTGCCGGTGCTCTCGTCGGAGGAGACCACCTGGATCATCGCGCCCAGACCCGAGACCCGGGTCGAGTACCAGCCCTGACCACCGTCGGCGTCGTAGTACGCGTCGGGGTCCGAGTCATCGAACACCGGCACACTCGGACCCGACGAGACGTCGAGGGACTGATCGCCGGCCTCGACCTCCTTCGTGAGCGAGAGCCCGACCGTCTCGTCGACGTCGAAGGTCGAGTCGAAGGTCTGCAGGCGGCCGCGGGCCGTGCTCGGCGTGCCGTCGCCCTCCCACATCAGCGTCTCGGGGTTGGCGTCGACGGGCAGGTTGGCGCCACCGCCCGGGTGCTCGCTGCTGTTGTTGTCGCCGTACTTCCCGTTCGAGTACCAGATCAGCAGACCGTCCTCGTAGGAGAAGTGGTCCACCTTGTTGGGC
>JBAWHI010000116.1:0-4615 GCA_049593675.1 Nocardioides sp. | reverse complement strand
CTCACGGCCGGGTTGGCGGAATGGCAGACGCGGTGGTCTCAAACACCACTGTCCGCAAGGACGTGTGGGTTCGACTCCCACACCCGGCACAGGTGCCGGGACGCTATCCCTTGCGCTGGTAGGCGGGGGCGACCTCGTTGATGGCGTCGCCCATCCGGTGGATGCGCAGGGCATTGGTGGAGCCGGGGATGCCCGGCGGGGCTCCGGCGATGATGACCACCAGGTCGCCCTCGCTGACCCGCCCGATGCGGAGCAGCTGCTCGTCGACCTGGCGGACCATCTCGTCGGTGTGCTCGACCATCTGGGTCAGGAAGGTCTCGACGCCCCAGCTCAACGCCAACTGCGAGCGCACGGCGGCGACCGGGGTGAAGGCCAGGACCGGGATCGGTCCGCGCAGCCGAGACATCCGCCGAGCGGAGTCGCCGCTGGTGGTGAACGCGACGACGTACGCGGCATCGACCCGCTCGGCGACCTCCTCGGCAGCCTTGGCGATCACTCCCGACCGCGTGCGCGGATCCCAGTCGATCTGGGCGAAGATGCCGGCACCGTCGCCGGACTCGATCGCGTGCTCCTCGGTGGAGGTGATGATCCGGGCCATCGTCTCGACGGTGTGCACGGGGTACTCCCCCACGCTGGTCTCGCCGGAGAGCATCACCGCGTCGGCACCGTCGAGCACCGCGTTGGCGACATCGGAGGCCTCCGCACGCGTCGGCGCCGGGTTGGAGATCATCGACTCCAGCATCTGGGTGGCGACGATCACCGGCTTGGCGTGCAGGCGGGCCTTGCGCACGATCTCCTTCTGCAGGAAGGGCACGTCCTCGAGCGGGCACTCGACCGCGAGGTCGCCGCGCGCGACCATGAAGCCGTCGAAGGCGTCGATCACCTCGTCGAGGTTCTCGATCGCCTGCGGCTTCTCGATCTTGGCGATGACCGGGACCCGGACCCCCTCCTCGTCCATGATCGTGCGGACGTCGTCGACGTCCTTGGCGTCGCGCACGAAGCTCAGGGCAATGAAGTCGACGCTGAGGTGCAGCGCAAAGCGGAGGTCGGCGATGTCCTTCTCCGACAGCGCCGGCACGGAGACCGCCACGCCGGGCAGGTTGATGCCCTTGTTGTTGGAGACCTTGCCGCCGACCACGACCTCGGTGTGCACCTCGGTGCCGTCCTCGACGCCCGTGACCCGGAGGCGGATCTTGCCGTCGTCGATGAGGATCGGGTCGCCCACGTTCACGTCGCCGGGCAGCCCCTTGTACGTCGTCCCGGCGATCTTGTCGTCGCCCGGGACGTCGCGCGTGGTGATCGTCCAGACCTGGCCGCGGCTCAGCATCGCCGAGCCGTCGGCGAAGGTCTCCAACCGGATCTTCGGACCCTGGAGGTCGGCGAAGATCCCGACACCGTGCCCGCTCGCGTCGGCGGCCTCCCGCACCAGGCGGTAGGCCTCGGCGTGGTCCTCGTGGGACCCGTGGCTCATGTTCAGCCGGGCGACGTCCATCCCGGCGTACACGAGCTCGCGGATGCGCCGCGGCGAGGAGACGGCCGGGCCCAGGGTGCAAACGATCTTGGCTCTACGCACGTGCCTCACCCTACCGTGACTTTGATCCTGCAAAGACCAAACCCCCGTGCGTCCACCGGACGTTCATCCCCGACGTCGGATCAGACGACCAGGGGTCGCTCGCTCGGCGCGATCGGAGCGGGCAGGGTCGTCGAGCCGGTGAGGAAGGTGTCCACCGCGGCGGCCGCCGCGCGACCCTCGGCGATCGCCCACACGATCAACGACTGCCCGCGACCGGCGTCGCCGGCCACGAAGACGCCGTCGACCGACGACCGGTAGCTCTCGTCGCGCGCGACGTTGCCGCGCGGGTCGAGGTCGACACCGAGCTGCTCGACCAGGCCGCCCTGCTCCGGGCCGGTGAAGCCCATCGCGAACAGCACCAGCTCGGCTGGGATCTCACGCTCGGAGCCCTCGACCTCGGCGAACGCCCCGTCCTCGAAGACCACGTCGACCAGCAGCAGCGCACGCACGTTGCCGTCGTCGTCGCCGAGGAACGCCTTGGTCGAGACGCCGTAGACGCGGTCGCCGGCCTCCTCGTGCGCCGAGGAGACCCGGAAGGTCATCGGGTAGGTCGGCCAGGGCTGCCCGGCAGGCCGGGTCTCGGGCGGCCGGGTCATGATCTCCAGCTGCGTGATCGACGCCGCGCCCTGGCGGGTGGAGGTGCCGAGGCAGTCCGCGCCGGTGTCGCCACCGCCGATGATGACCACGTTCTTGCCGGTGGCCGTGATCTGCTCCTCGCCCTCCACCACGGACGGGGCCTGGCCCAGCGCGACCCGGTTGGCCTGCGGGAGGAACTCCATCGCCTGGTGGATGCCAGCCAGCTCGCGGCCGGTGACCGGCAGGTCGCGCGCAGCGGTCGCGCCGATGGCGAGGACCACGGCGTCGTAGCGCTCCCGGAGCCGGTCACCGGTCAGCTCGGCGCCGACGTCGACGCCGGCGCGGAAGACGGTGCCCTCGCGACGCATCTGCTCGAGGCGCTTGTCGAGGTGCTGCTTCTCCATCTTGAACTCGGGGATGCCGTAGCGCAGCAGTCCGCCGACCTTGTCGGCACGCTCGTAGACCGCGACCGTGTGACCGGCCCGGGTGAGCTGCTGCGCGGCCGCCAGACCTGCCGGACCCGAACCGATCACCGCGACCGTGCGGCCCGAGAGCCACTCCGGCGGCTGGGGCCGGACCAGGCCGGACTCCCAGGCCTTGTCGATGATCGAGACCTCGACGTTCTTGATCGTCACCGTGTCCTGGTTGATGCCCAGCACGCAGGCGGTCTCGCACGGCGCCGGGCAGAGCCGGCCGGTGAACTCCGGGAAGTTGTTGGTGGCGTGCAGACGCTCGATCGCGCCCTCCCAGTCGTCGCGCCAGACCAGGTCGTTCCACTCCGGGATGATGTTGCCGAGCGGACACCCCTGGTGGCAGAACGGGATGCCGCAGTCCATGCAGCGTCCCGCCTGCTTGGTGATGATCGGCAGCAGGGCCCGCCCGGCGCTGCCGGGGTAGACCTCGTTCCAGTCATTGACCCGCTCCTCCACCGGACGCCGGGTCGCGACCTCTCGGCCGTCCTTCAGGAAGCCACGTGGGTCAGCCATGGAGTGCCTCCATCATCGCGTGGGCGGTCTCGTTCTCGTCGAGCCCGTCGGCCTCGGCCTTGGCCTTGGCCTCCAGGGACTTGCGGTAGTCGGTGGGCACGATCTCGGTGAACCTCGTCAGTGAGGTCTCCCAGTCGGCGAGCAGCGCCTCGGCCACCGTCGAGCCGGTCTCCTCCAGGTGCTCGCGCACCAGCTGCTCGAGCTCGATCGCCGCGTCGTCGGTCACCGGGCCGAGCTCGACCAGCTCGGTGTTGACGCGGTGCGCCTTCAGGTCCAGGACCCAAGCGACGCCGCCGGACATGCCGGCCGCGAAGTTGCGCCCGGTGCGGCCCAGGACCACGACCCGTCCGCCGGTCATGTACTCGCAGCCGTGGTCGCCGACGCCCTCGGTGACGACCTTCGCGCCCGAGTTGCGCACGCAGCAGCGCTCTCCCACGCCACCTCGGAGGAAGATCTCCCCCGAGGTCGCGCCGTAGGCGATCACGTTGCCGGCGATGATCTGCTGGTCGGCGGCGAACGTCGCGGCGCGGTCGGGCCGCACCGCGATCCGTCCGCCGGAGAGTCCCTTGCCGACGTAGTCGTTGGCGTCGCCCTCGAGACGCAGCGTGATCCCCTTCGGCACGAATGCGCCGAACGACTGCCCGGCCGAGCCGGTGAAGGTCAGGTCGATGGTGCCGTCGGGAAGCCCCGCACCGCCGTACTTCTTGGTGACCTCGTGGCCGAGGATCGTGCCGACGGTCCGGTTGACGTTGCGGATCGCGACCCGCGCACGCACCGGCTCACCGTGCTCGATGGCATCGCGGGCCAGCGGGACCAGCTCGGTGACGTCGAGCGACCTCTCCAGTCCGTGGTCCTGGGTCCCGGTGCAGAACAGGTCCTGCTCCGGGAACGCGGTGCGGTCCGGCTGGTGCAGGATCGGGCTCAGGTCCAGACCCGCCGCCTTCCAGTGGTCGACCGCCTGTCCCACGTCGAGGCTGCCGACCTGGCCGATCGCCTCGTCGAGCGAGCGGAAGCCGAGCTCCGCGAGGATCTCGCGGACCTCCTCGGCGATGTACTCGAAGAAGTTGACGATGTACTCGGCCTTGCCGGAGTAGCGCTCGCGCAGCACCGGGTTCTGGGTCGCCACGCCCACGGGGCAGGTGTCGAGGTGACACACGCGCATCATGATGCAGCCCGAGACCACCAGCGGGGCCGACGCGAAGCCGAACTCCTCGGCGCCGAGCAGCGCGGCGACGACGACGTCGCGACCGGTCTTGAGCTGCCCGTCGGTCTGCACGACGATCCGGTCGCGCAGACCGTTGAGGATCAGCGTCTGCTGGGTCTCGGCGAGGCCGAGCTCCCACGGACCGCCGGCGTGCTTGAGCGACGTCAGCGGGGCCGCACCGGTGCCGCCGTCGTGCCCGGAGATCAGCACCACGTCGGCGTGCGCCTTCGAGACGCCTGCCGCGACGGTGCCGACGCCGACCTCGGAGACCAGCTT
>JBAWHI010000115.1:0-2708 GCA_049593675.1 Nocardioides sp. | reverse complement strand
GAACTGGGCGGCGCCCGGCGGCGTGCGCAGCACGACCAGGTTGGCGCTGGCGTCGGCGCTCACGAGGAGCTCACCGCACAGCCGTGCCAGCCGGGCCGCCGCCGCAGCGGTCTCGCCGGGCGCCGCGGGTCGTCGGTCCCCGCCCTCGGCGGGTACGGCGTAGATCAGCGCGCCGGAGGCTGCCCGGACCTTGATCGCGTCGAGCTCGACGAGGTCGCGAGACAGCGTGGCCTGCGTGACCCGGATGCCGTCCTCGACCAGGAGGTCGGCGAGCTCGGACTGCGAGCGGACCTCGCGGTGGGTCACGAGGTCGACGATGCATCGGTGCCGCGCGTTCTTGGTCGCGGGCCGTACGGCGGTGTTCATCGGGTGGCCTCCTCGTGCAGGAAGGTCATGATGGCCTTCTGCGCGTGGCGGCGGTTCTCGGCCTCGTCCCAGACGACGCTCTGCGGACCGTCGAGCACCTCGGCGTCGATCTCCTTGCCGCGGTAGGCCGGCAGGCAGTGCATCGCGATCGCATCGGGCCGCGCCTGCTCGAAGAGCCCGGTCGTGAGGGAGTACGGGGCGAACACCTCGGCGCGCGCCGTGGCCTCCTCCTCCTTGCCCATCGAGATCCAGGTGTCGGTGACCACCACGTCGGCTCCGGTGACGGCGGCGATCGGATCGGGCTCCAGGACCGCCGAGCCGCCGGTGGTCGCCGCGATGGCGGCGGCCCGTTCCACGATCGACTGCGCGGGTGCGTAGCCGTCGGGAGAGCTGGCCCGGACGTGCATGCCGGCCGTGGCACCGGCGAGCAGCCAGGAGTTGCCCATGTTGCAGGCGCCGTCACCGACGAAGGCCACCGTGAGACCGGCCAGCGTCTGCTTGTGCTCGCGCACGGTGAGGAGGTCGGCCAGCAGCTGGCAGGGGTGGAAGTCGTCGGTGAGCGCGTTGACGACCGGGACGCCGGAGTGCTCGGCCATCTCCTCCAGGTTCGCCTGCGCGTAGGTGCGCCAGACGATCATCGAGGCCTGGCGACCCAGCACCCGGGCCACGTCGTGGACCGACTCGCGCACCCCGATCCCGGCGAGCCCCCCGTCGACGAGCATCGGGAAGCCGCCCAGCTCGGCGATGCCGGCCGCGAACGACGACTGGGTGCGCAGCGTCTGCTTGTCGAAGATCATCGCGACGGTGCGCGGTCCGGCGAGGGGCTTGGCGTCGTACGGCGCCTGCTTCAGCTCGAAGGCCAGGTCGAGGACCCGCGCCTGCTCGGCCGGAGTGAGGTCGTCGTCGGCCAGGAAGTGCCTCATGACGCCTCCCCCATCGCCGCGTCGAGGATCGCCGGCCACGCGGTCAGGAAGGCGTGGGCGTCCTCGGCGGTGAGGACCAGCGGCGGTGCGAGCCGGATCCGGCTCGGGGTCGGGTTGTTGACGATGAAGCCCGCCCTCTGAGCCTGCGCCACCACGTCGGCGGACGCCTCGGCAGCCAGGTCGAGCCCGATCAGCAGGCCCTCCCCACGCACCTCGGTGACCCGCGGGTCGGCTGCGAGCCCGTCGCGCAGCTGTTGTCCCACGACGGTGACGTGGGCGAGCAGGTCCTCGTCCTCGATGGTCCGGATCACCGCGAGCGCAGCGGCGCAGGCGACCGGGTTGCCACCGAAGGTGGTGCCGTGGTTGCCCGGCTGGAGGAGCTCCCCCGCAGCCCCGATGCCGATGCAGGCGCCGATCGGGAAGCCGCCGCCCAGTCCCTTCGCGACGGTGACGACGTCGGGGACGACCTCGGCGTTGGCGAACCAGGCGCCGGTGCGCCCCAGGCCGGTCTGCACCTCGTCGAGCCACAGCAGCGCACCGTGCCGGTCGGCGACGGCGCGCGCCGCCGCGAGGTATCCGGCCGGGGGGAGGACGACGCCGGCCTCTCCCTGGATCGGCTCGAGCAGGATCGCCGCGGTCTGGTCGGTCACCGCGGCCGCGAGGGCGTCGGCGTCGCCGTACGGAACGAAGACGACGTCGCCCGGGAGCGGCTCGAACGGCGCCCGGTAGGCCTCCTTCGAGGTCAGCGCGAGCGCCCCCATGGTGCGGCCGTGGAACGAGCCTGCCGCGACCACGACCTGGGTGCGACCGGTGCGCCGGGTCAGCTTGAACGCGGCCTCGTTGGCCTCGGTGCCGGAGTTGGCGAGGAAGACCTTGCCACCGCCCGGGCCGACACCGAGCAGCTCGAGGAGCTTCTCGGCCAGGTCGACCTGGGGTCCGGTGGTGAAGAAGTTCGAGACGTGGCCCAGCGTCTGCAGCTGGGTCGAGACGGCCTCGACCAGCGCCGGGTGGGCGTGGCCGAGCGCGTTCACGGCGATCCCGCCGAGCAGGTCGACGTACTCGTTGCCGTCCTCGTCCCACACGTGGGCCCCCTCCCCACGGGTGAGGACCAGCTTCGGCGGGCCGAAGGTGTTCATCAGCGAGGCGGCGTAGCGCTCCTGGAGATCGGTCATGACGGTGTGTCCCTCGCCTTCCGGGTCAACGTGTCGACGCCGGGCAGCACCTGGGTGCCGATGCCCTCGTCGGTGAACAACTCGAGCAGCACCGAGTGCGGCTCGCGGCCGTCGACGACCGTCGCGCGGGGTACGCCGTTGCGCACCGCCTGGAGGCAGGCGGCCATCTTGGGGACCATCCCGGACGCCAGGGTCGGGAGGATCTCCTCCAGCGCCTCCGGGCTGATCTCGCCGATCACGTCCTCGG
>JBAWHI010000114.1:0-14600 GCA_049593675.1 Nocardioides sp. | reverse complement strand
CTCGCGACGACGCTCCCCGGCGCGGGTCCGGCGGCGGGGGTCGAGATCGGCTGGCCCAAGACGGCGGCGGGCTCCTCCAGCTCGCCGGCGGGCTCGGCGACCGGCTCGGCGTCGGGCTCAGCGTCGGGCTCCGCGACGGCCTCAGCGGCTGACTCAGCGGCTGGCTCGACATCGGCCGGCGAGCTGCGGTGGAACGAGAGCCGGTCGGCAAGGAGACCGAGCCCGCGGGCGATCCTGGGCCGCGGGTCGTGCAGGACCGGGTGGTGCACCGCGTCCTCGCGACCCTCGACCGGGTCGTCGACCCGATCGGCCGACGGCTCGTCAGCGGTCTCATCAGCGGTCTCGTCAGCGGGCGCGTCGACCGGCTCGTCGATCGGCTCGGCCCCCACCTCGTCGTGCAGGTCCTCCACCGGCTCCGCGTCGAGGTCGGGCACGATCTCGACCACCTGGTCGGGCTGGCGTGCGAGCCGGACGAGGGCAGCGCTCAGGTCACCGTCGGCTCCCACCACTCGGGTCGACAGCGAGAGCGGCACAGACAGGACGGGGGCATCCTCGTCGTGCGGCACCAGCACCACGCGACCGTCGCGCAACGGTCCGCGGCGCGGCTCGTGCTCCACGCGATCGATGGCGTCCCAGGGCAGGCCGTGCCAGGTGTGGCCACGGCGCAGCCGGACACCCTGCGTGTCCACGACGAGCAGGGGCACCCGCGCGTCGGCGAACGACTGCAGGTGCGCGGCCGCGATCGCGCCGACGACGAGGCAGAGGGCCCAGTCGAGCCACCCTCCCCCGCCGACGGCTCGGGTCAGGTAGGCGATGGCGACGACCGCCGCGACGGCGCCGACCGTGATCGCGATGCGGGCATCGGTTCGGATCTCCACCGACCCGCCCGTGGGTCCGGGAGCGGCCGTGTCGGCCGCGTCGGTGGTCTCGTCGGTGGTCTCGTCGGCGACGGTGGTCTCGTGCAGGTCCGTGCTGAAGGTGCTCACATCTCCCCCTGAAGGGTCGCGATCACGGCGTCGATCTCGTCTGGCTTCACGAGCACGTCGCGGGCCTTCGAGCCCTCGCTCGGCCCGACCACCCCCCGGCTCTCCATGATGTCCATCAGCCGGCCCGCCTTCGCGAAGCCGACCCGGAGCTTGCGCTGCAGCATCGAGGTGGACCCGAACTGCGTGGAGACGACCAGCTCGATCGCCTGGACGACCAGGTCGAGGTCGTCACCGATGTCGTCGTCCAGGTCCCGCTTGGCGGCGGCCGGGGCGGTGACGTCCTCGCGGTACGACGGCTCCAGCTGGGTCTTGCAGTGCTTGACCACCTGGGCGATCTCCGCCTCGGTGACCCAGGAGCCCTGCACCCGGACCGCCTTGGACGCCCCCATCGGCAGGAACAGCCCGTCACCCTGGCCGACCAGCTTCTCCGCTCCCGGCTGATCCAGGATGACCCGGCTGTCGGCGAGGCTGGAGGTCGCGAACGCCAGCCGCGAGGGCACGTTGGCCTTGATCAGGCCGGTCACCACGTCGACCGACGGACGCTGGGTGGCGAGCACCAGGTGGATGCCCGCCGCCCGGGCGAGCTGGGTGATCCGGACGACCGCATCCTCGACGTCGCGCGGGGCGACCATCATCAGGTCGGCGAGCTCGTCGACGATGACCAGCAGGTACGGGTAGGGCGTGAGCTCCCGCTCGCTGCCCGGCGGGACCGTGACCTTGCCCGCGCGCACCGCCTTGTTGAAGTCGTCGATGTGGCGGAATCCGAAGTTGGCGAGGTCGTCGTAGCGCAGGTCCATCTCGCGCACGACCCAGGCCAGGGCCTCGGCCGCCTTCTTCGGGTTGGTGATGATCGGCGTGATCAGGTGCGGGACGCCCTCGTAGGCGTTCAGCTCGACCCGCTTCGGGTCGACCATGATCATCCGGACCTCGTCGGGGGTGGAGCGCATCAGGATCGAGGTGATCATCGAGTTGATGAAGCTCGACTTGCCGGAGCCGGTGGCGCCGGCAACCAGGAGGTGCGGCATCTTGGCGAGGTTGGCGACGACGAAGCCGCCCTCGACGTCCTTGCCGAGGCCGGCGACCATCGGGTGGTGGTCCGCCCGCGCGGTGTTGGACCGGAGCACGTCGCCGAGCGAGACGATCTCCTTGTCGACGTTGGGGATCTCGATCCCGATCGCGGACTTGCCCGGGATCGGGCTCAGGATCCGGACGTCGGCGCTCGCCACGGCGTAGGCGATGTTCTTCGACAGCGCGGTGACCTTCTCGACCTTGACCGCGGGGCCGAGCTCGACCTCGTAGCGGGTGACGGTCGGGCCTCGGGTGTAGCCGGTGACCTGGGCGTCGATCCCGAACTCGTCCAGCACCTGGGTGAGCCGGTCGACGACCGCATCGCTGGCCTTGGACCGGGCCTTGTGGACCGAACCGGGCTTGAGCACCTCGTTGGCCGGCAGCGTGTAGGCGACGTCCCCGGAGAGGGCCAGCTGCTCCACCCGCGGGGGCAGGGGGGTGTGCGGGGGCGGCTCGAGGGCGGCGCTGGTCTCGGCCAGGTCGGGGCTGGGCGGGGTGGCGGCCGGCTCCGGGGCGAAGATGTCGAGCCCCTCGTCGGTCGTCTCCATCCGCTTCTTGCGCTTGCGCATCTCGCGCTCGGCCAGGACCGGGCTGTCGTAGGCCGGGTCGCCCATGTCCGGGTCGATCTCGCCGGTGTCGGCCACGCTCTTGCGGCGCGAGCGGGTCGCCGGCCCGGTCGGGGTCGTGTCGGGCTCCTCGGCTCCTGCCGGGGCGCGGCCGAGCAGGCGGTCGCGGGCCGCGGCCAGGTTCGTCGGGACCTGGTAGAGCGGCGTCGCGGTGATGATGAGGACGCCGAAGAAGGACAGCAGCGTGAGCAGCGGCACCACGACCCACGCCGAGCGGAGCAGGTCGAGCAGCAGGCTGGCCACGACGTACCCGATGGCTCCACCGCCGGTGCGCAGGTCCGTGGTGTCCCCCAGCTGCGGCTGCGGGTCGCCGGCGGCGATCTGCACGAGGCCGAGGAGGCCGAAGGACAGAGCGCCCCAGCCGATCACCTGGCGGCCGACCGGACCGGTGTGCTCGGGATTGCGCATCGTGCGCCAGCCGACGAACAGCAGCGCCAGCGGGACCAGGAAGCCGACCTTGCCGACCGAGCCCTCGACGACCGTGCGCGCGCCGTCCATGACCGATCCCGGCAGCTGCCACCACACGGCGGCGGCGACCACCACGGCGATGCCGAGCAGGAACAGCCCGACGCCGTCGCGCCGGTGCTCGGGCTCGAGGTCCCTCGCGGTGTGCCCGATGCTCCGGGCGACCGCTCCGACCCCGTTCGCGACGGCGAGCCAGACCGCTGCCACGCCGCGGAACAGCGCGGCGAACGCGCGGGCGACGGGGCCGGGACCGCTGCGCACCGCCCGGGGAGCGGGTCGGCGTGCGGCCGGCTTGCGCTTCGCCGTGCTCTTCGAGGAGCTCTTGGTGCTCGTCGGGGCAGGCTTGCGCTTCGGGCTGGTACTCCGGGATCGGGGGCTCGAGGTCCGCGAGGTCGACTTGCTCGTGGACGTGCTCGTGCTCCGCGACCCCGGCGGGGAAGACGTACGGGTCGCCATGGAACCCACCCTACGCAGCCGTCACTCCCGTCACACGCATCACAGGAGCGCGTGTCTTGCGTGGCGCGCTCGCCTCAGGAAACCCTTGCGCCAGGTGCCGCGAGCCTAAGAAACTCGGCGAGACTCTGGACCGCCGACCGGATCTCTTCCTAGGGTGCCCAATGGCGTCCACTTCTTGGACGTCGCCCACCGACTCGGAGGAACTGTGAAACTCATCCAGACAGGCGTGAGCCTGGCCCTCGTGGTGACCGGTCTGGCCGCACTGCCGGGGCTGCAGGCCCAGGCAGCGGCGCCGACGGCGCCCACGGACGGCAGGTCCGCCGTCCAGCGCATGGATGCGGAGGCCACCCACGGCATCCGCATCAAGACCGAGCCCACCACCGGCGAGGTCGGCTTCGTCCGTGCGGTCGGCAAGAACGGGGACCTGCTGCCCGACGCGGCCGCCACGTCTGCCAGGAGCGCCGCCGCGAAGGCGACGACCTACCTCGACCAGTACGCCGCGGCGTTCGGTGCCCAGCCCGACGAGCTGCAGCCGGCCGGGGTGAGCGCCACGGACCACGGCTGGACGGTCCGCTACGACCAGACCTACCGCGGCCTGCCCGTCTTCGGCGCGCGACTCCTCGCCAACCTCGACGCGAGCGGCGACCTGACCTCGGTCAACGGCTTCGTGGCCCCGGACCTGGACCTCGACACGACGCCGGGCTTCAGCCAGTCCGAGGCCGCGGCCCGCGCCGTCTCGATCGTGAAGGCGGACCCGCCCGGCACCGACTCCAGCGCGGACGTCGCCGGCGTCAAGGCCGCGGCCACGACCCTGTCGGTCTACCGGATGGGCGCGATCAAGGGTGAGCGCGGCGCCAACATCGTGGCCTGGGTCGTCGAGGTGACGAACCAGAAGAACGTGCGCGACATGGTGTTCCTGGACGCCAACACCGGCAAGATCGTCAACCGCTACTCGATGATCGCCGACGCCCTCGACCGCGAGGTCTACGAGGCCGACGGCGGCACCGACCCGTCCCAGTTCGATCTGGTGTGGTCCGAGGGCGACGCGATCCCGGGTGACCTCAACGAGGCGCAGCTCGACCTCGTCCTCGGCACGGGCGAGTCCTACTGGCTGTTCCAGAACACCTTCGGCTACGACTCCTTCGACGGTGAGGGAGCCACGATGACGACCGTCAACAACGACGGTCGGATCGACTGCCCGAACGCGAACTGGAACGGCATCACCACCAACTACTGCACGGACGTCACCGGCGACGACACCGTCGCTCACGAGTGGGGTCACGCCTACACCGAGTACACCTCCGGACTGATCTACCAGTGGCAGTCGGGCGCGATGAACGAGGCCTTCTCCGACATCTGGGGCGAGACCGTCGACCTGATCAACGCTCGCCAGGACGAGTCCCCCGACACCGTGCGGACCGAGGGCCAGTGCTCGCAGTTCACCCGCGGCTCGATCGCGATGACCATCAACGCGCCGGCCGAGGTCGCCGGGCCCTGCGACGCCGCTGCGGCCTCGTTCGGACCCGTCTTCGACCAGACCGGCGTCACGACCGACGTGGTCGTCGGCACGGACCCCGCCAACGGCGACGGCCCCTCCCCCACCGATGGGTGCTCGCCGCTCGACAACGCGGGTGCCGTCTCCGGCAACTTCGTCTACGTCGACCGCGGCACCTGCACCTTCCAGACCAAGGTCGACCACGCCGAGGAGGCCGGAGCCACCGGCATCATCATCGGGACCTACGCCGGTGAGGCGCCGTTCGGCCCGTCCGGCAACGCCGACATCTACGGCGTGATGATCGACCAGGCCAGCGGCGCCCGCATCAAGTCGGCGACCGGGACCGTCAACGTGACGATCAAGGATGACGACGAGGACGCCAAGGACGACTCCTACCGCTGGCTCTCGGGCGAGGCGGACGACGCCTTCGGTGGCGCGATCCGCGACCTGTGGACGCCGACCTGCTACGGCGACCCGGGCAAGGTCTCGGACGCCGAGTACCACTGCACCGAGGACGACGCCGGCGGCGTGCACACCAACTCCGGCGTCGTGAACCACACGTTCGCGCTGCTGGTCGACGGCAGCACCTCCAACGGCGTCGAGGTCGCCGGCATCGGGCTGGACAAGGCCGCCAACGTGTTCTGGCGGGCGCAGTCGTCCTACCTGACGCCGACGTCCGGGTTCTCCGACCTGGTCGACGGTCTCACCCAGGCCTGCGCCGACCTGACCGGACAGCCCATCAACGCGGTCTCGACCGAGGCGAACACCACCAGTGCCGCCGACCCGATCACCGCTGCGGACTGCGACGCGGTCCTGGCCGCCACCCAGGCGACCGAGCTCAACACGGAGCCGACGCAGTGCGACTTCAAGCCGATGCTGAAGAAGAACCCCCCGGCGCTGTGTGGCAAGAAGTTCAAGACCAAGACCGTCTGGAAGGAGAACTTCGAGAAGGGGCTGGGCAAGTGGAAGAAGACCTCTGAGGTCGTCTACGACGGTGGCCGCGGCTACCCGTGGAAGTCGGTCGCCGACGCCCCGGGCGGCCACGGCGGCAAGGTCGCCTTCGACGCAGCCCCGGACGACGGCGACTGCTCCGGCTCCGCCGGTGACATCTCGAGCGCCAACGCGATCATCAGCCCGAAGGTGAAGCTGCCGAAGAAGGGCAAGCACAAGCTCAGCTTCCAGCACTACATGGCGACCGAGCCCGGGTACGACGGTGGCAACGTGAAGATCAGCGTCAACGGCAAGGCCTTCAAGGTCATCAAGCCGTCGGCCTACATCTTCAACGCGCCGGCCACGCGCATCTACAGCGAGGCCGAGGGCAACACCAACCCGCTCGCAGGCGAGACGGGCTTCAGCGGCACCGACGGTGGCGTGGCCTTCGGCTCGTGGGGCACCTCGATCGTGAACCTGAAGAAGGCCGGCGCCAAGCCGGGTCAGAAGGTCAAGATCAAGTTCGAGCTCGGGCGCGACGGCTGCGGCGGCAACGACGGCTGGTACGTCGACAACGTCAAGGTCACCAACTGCAAGAAGAAGGGCAAGAAGCACCGCATCGCCGCGACCACCGGTCGCGAGTCCTGATGCGCTGATGACGCTCTGATCACCTGGTCGAGGCCCCGTCGGACTCCGGTCCGGCGGGGCCTCGCCGCGTGCGGGTGCGAAACGGGGTCGCGTCACGGACGCCGGGGAGCGCACCATCGGGACATGGACACCACGGCACTCATCGAGGACGCCGTCCTGCCGCGGTTCGCAGGCACGGCCTTCGGCCGACATGCGATCGGGTCGAGCAAGCGCGAGGGGCCGGCGCGCAGGTCGGCGTACCTGCTCTGGTGCGTCCCGACGTCGGACTTCCGCCAGCGTCATCCTGGCGTGCCGGAGGCGCTCGATCCCGACCACCTCGACGGCTGCACCGACCTGGTCATCGAGGTCGACGACCACGCGATCCTGCGGCAGGCCGACCTGGAGGCGCTGGACGTCGCACCCGACCTGATCGGTCGGCCGATCGCGGAGGTGCTGCCGGAGCTCACCGACCGGATCGCCGAGCTCCTGCGCAGGGACGGCCCCGCTACCTAGCGGTCGCCCACCAGCGAACGAGCAGCTCGCGACGGGTCCGGTCGCCGGCAGCGACACGGGTGCGGTGCGACAGCATGCCGTTGCAGTCGCCCTTCTCGACGTCGATGCAGGTGTTGCGCCCGGCGCCGCCCCAGGCGGTGTCCGTCCCGTCGCCGCCGTCGAGCAGGTCGTTGCGCCGGTCACCCATGAGCCAGTCGTCGCCGCCGAGGCCGTGCGCCTCGAGCCGGCCCTGCAGGACCTGGACGAAGTCGTCCTCCTCGGTGCCGGTGAAGGTCCAGTCGCCACCCCAGAGCGTGAAGGCGTCGAAGTCCGCGAACGCCATCGTCTGGGTCCGCTCCCCCGCTCGGATCGTGGCGGTCTGGCTCCCACGGTCGAGGTCCGCGCGGACGTTCGACTCGCCGGGCCAGATCTGGACGTCGATCTCCAGCTGGTTGCGGCCGGGACCGCCGTCCACCGTCCCGACCTCGCCGGCGGTCAACCAGCGGCTGACGTAGTCGTTGCCCGGCCCGCCGATCACCGTCGAGGGGCTCCAGCTCGCCGCGACGATCCAGTCGGCGCCGGGGCCTCCGTCGAGGAGGTCGTCGCCCTTGCTCGCGAGGATGAAGTCACTGCCCCGACCCCCGTCGACCTGGTCGGCCCCCTCGTCGGCGACCAGCCAGTCCCTGCCGCCGCCTCCGGACACCTGGTCGTCACCGCGGCCGCCATCCAGACTGTCCGGGCCGGCCGAGCCGCGCAGGACGTCGTCGTAGCGCGAGCCGAGCACCGCGAGTCGACCCCGCCCGACGATCGTGTCGGCACCCTGCCCGCGGGCCGTGCCTGCTTCGAGGTCGACCTCGACCGCGCGGCGACTGTGCCGATAGCTCACCGTGTCGGCCCGCTGGACGCCACGCACCCGCTGCGGGACCGGGCCGACGCCGGGGGCGAGCACGTCGGCCCCCACTCCACCGTCGACCACGTCGCCGGTGTAGGTGCTTCCGTCGACCGCGCCCGCACCGCCGCGGAGCTCGTCGGCACCGGGCCCGCCGAGGAGGTCGTCGGCACCGCGACCACCGCAGACCAGATCATCGCCGGCCAGCGCGCGGATCCGGTCGTCGCCGCCGCGGCCGACGATGACGTCGGGGCCCGCAGTGCCTCGCAACCGGTCGTCGCCCGGCGTCCCGATCACCGTCGCGGGCCGTCCCTGGCAGGTCGGCACGCTCGCCGGTGCGGCTGCAGTCGCCGGGGCGCTCAGAGCGAGCAGCGGCAGCGCGAGGGTGAGGGTCAGGGCAGAGCGGAGCACGGATGCCTCCCGAGAGTCGTGCTGCTGGATGCGGCGGTGGGCCCGGTCAGGCCTCGATGACCACCGGGATGATCATCGGACGCCTGCGGTGGGTGTTGCTCACCCAGCGACCGATCGTACGGCGCACCGTCTGCTGGAGCTGGTAGGAGTCGGTGTTGCCTTCGCTGATCTGCGCGTTGAGGGCCTCGATGATCGGCTGCTTGATGTCGTCGAAGCTCGAGTCGTCCTCCGCGAAGCCGCGGGCGTGGATCTCCGGGCCGGCCGAGACCTTCCCGCTGACCGAGTCGACGACCACGATGACCGAGACGAAGCCCTCCTCGCCGAGGATCCTGCGGTCCTTGAGGTCGGACTCGGTGATGTCGCCGACCGACGACCCGTCGACGAAGACGTAGCCGCAGTCGACCTTGCCGGCGACCGAGGCGACCCCGTCGACCAGGTCGACGACGACGCCGTCCTCGGCGATCACGACGTTCTCCACACCCGTCGCCCGCGCGAGCGCGGCGTTGGCGAGCATGTGCCGGATCTCGCCGTGCACCGGCAGCACGTTGCGCGGCTTGACGATGTTGTAGCAGTAGAGCAGCTCGCCGGCGCTGGCATGACCCGAGACGTGCACGAGCGCGTTGCCCTTGTGCACGACGTTCGCCCCCCAGCGGGCCAGCCCGTTGATGACCCGGTAGACGGCGTTCTCGTTGCCGGGGATCAGGCTGGAGGCGAGCAGGACGGTGTCGCCCTCCTCGATGTGCACGAAGTGGTGGTTGCGCTGCGCGATCCGCGACAGCGCGCTCATCGGCTCGCCCTGCGAGCCGGTGGAGAGCAGCACCTGGCGCTCCGGCGGCAGGTCCGCGAGCTCCTTGGCGTCGATGAGCACCCCCGGCGGGACGTTGAGGTAGCCGAGGTCGCGGGCGATGCCCATGTTGCGGACCATCGAGCGGCCCACGTAGGCCACCCGGCGGTTGTGCACCACCGCTGCATCGATGACCTGCTGGACGCGGTGCACGTGGGAGGCGAAGCAGGCGACGATGATCCGCTGCTTCGACTCGCGGAACACCTGGTCGATCACCGGGGTGATCGACTTCTCCGCGGGAGTGAAGCCCGGGGTCTCGGCGTTGGTGGAGTCGGTCAGGAACAGGTCGACGCCCTCCTCACCGAGGCGGGCGAACGCACGCAGGTCGGTGATCCGGCCGTCGAGCGGGAGCTGGTCCATCTTGAAGTCGCCGGTGTGCAGGACCATCCCGGCGCCGGTGCGGATGGCGACCGCGAGCGCGTCGGGGATCGAGTGGTTGACCGCGACGAACTCCAGCTCGAACGGGCCGAACGACATCCGGTCGCCCTCGCGGACCTTGTGGTGGACGGTCTCCTTGAGCCGGTGCTCGCGCAGCTTGCTGCCGAGCAGCGCGAGGGTCAGCTCGGAGCCGACCAGCGGGATGTTGCCGCGCTCGCGCAGGAGGTACGGCGTGGCACCGATGTGGTCCTCGTGACCGTGGGTCAGCACCAGGGCCTCGACGTCGTCGAGGCGGTCTCGGATCGAGGCCCAGTCGGGCAGGATCAGGTCGACGCCGGGCTGGTGGTCCTCGGGGAACAGCACGCCGCAGTCGACGATCAGCAGCCGGCCGTCGTACTCGAAGACGGTCATGTTGCGACCGACCTCGCCCAGCCCGCCCATCGGGATGATCCGCAGCCCGCCCGTGGGCAGCGCGGCCGGTGCGGAGAGCTCGGGGTGGGGATGACTCATGGGTGTCCTTTACAGGAGGTCGGAGGCGGCGAGACCTGCTCGCAGCGCCTCGACCTCATCGTCGTCGAGCGGCACCAAGGGGCCGCGGACGTGGCGGTTGTCGAGAACGCCGAGCAGCTGGAGTGCTGCCTTGGCGGTGGTGGCTCCGTAGTTGGGGACGCCCATCACGGCGTCGATCGCGGGGAGCAGCCGCGTGAAGATCTCGAGGGCGCGGGCGTGGTCGCCCGCCCAGAAGGCGTCGGCCATCGCCTTCCACTCGTCGCCGGCGACGTGCCCGACGACGGAGACGAAGCCGACCGCGCCGTGCGCGAGCCACCCCAGGTTGCTGGCGTCGTCGCCGGAGTAGACGGCGTAGCCGAGCTGGATAAGTCGCACCCCGCGGGCGTAGTCGCCGACCGCGTCCTTGACCGCGACGACGTGGGGCAGACGGATCGCCTGCTCGTAGGTCTCCAGCGCGATCTGGGTGCCGGTGCGACCCGGCACGTCGTAGAGCATCACCGGAGTGTCGGTGGCCTCGGCGACCGACCGGAAGTGGTGGAGCGCCCCGGCCTGCCCCGGCTTGTTGTAGTAGGGCGTGACCAGCAGCAGGCCGTCGGCGCCGATCTTGGCGGCCTGCTCGGCCAGCTCGACGGAGTGCGCGGTGGAGTTGGTGCCGACCCCGGCGATGACGCTCGCCCGGTCGCCGACGGCGTCCTTGACGGCCGCCAGGATCGCGCCGTCCTCCTGGGTGCTGGTCGTGGGCGACTCGCCGGTCGTGCCCGAGACCACCACGCCGTCGTGGCCGTGGTCGACGAGGTGGGCCGCGATCCGAGCGGTCCCGTCGAGGTCGACCGAGCCATCAGCGTGGAACGCGGTGGCCATCGCCGTCAGGACGTGGCCGAACGGAGCTGCGGGCGCGGACGTCATGTCCGACAGGTTATCGCCCGGCCTGCCGATCAGACGTGCGGCATCACGTCGCGAGCCACCAGGCGCAGGTGGTCGAGGTCGGAGAGATCGAGGAACTGCAGGTAGACGCGCTGAGCACCGAGGGCGGCGTAGCGTCCGATCTTGTCCACGACCTCGTCGGGAGTGCCGGCCAGGCCGTTCTCGCGCAGCTCGTCCTTGTCGCGTCCGATCGCCGCCGCACGACGCTCCAGCTCGGTCTCGTCGGTGCCCACGCAGACCACGAGTGCGTTGGACCACGTCATCGTCGCGGGGTCACGCTCCTGCGCCTCGCAGGCGGCGCGCACCCGGGCGAACTGCACCCGGGTGGTCTCCTCGTCGACGAAGGGCAGGTTGAACTCGTCGGCGTAGCGGGCGGCCAGCTCCGGCGTACGCCGCTTGCCCAGACCGCCGATCAGCACCGGCGGCTTCGGCTGGGTGGGCTTGGGAAGCGCCGGGCTGTCGACCACCTGGTAGTGCGTGCCGTCGTGGTCGAACCGCTCGCCCGTCGGTGTCGCCCACAGGCCGGTGATGATCGCCAGCTGCTCCTCGAGGACGTCGAAGCGCTCACGCGTGTCGGGGAAGGGGATGCCGTAGGCGCTGTGCTCCTGGGTGAACCAGCCCGCTCCGATGCCGAGCTCGACGCGTCCGCCGCTCATCTGGTCGACGTTGGCGACCGAGATCGCGAGCGGACCCGGGTGGCGGAACGTCGCGCTGGTCATCATGGTGCCGAGCCGGATCGAGCTGGTGTCCCGGGCCAGTCCGGCGAGGGTGACCCAGGCGTCGCTCGGCCCGGGCAGCCCCTCGGTGCCCATGCCGAGGTAGTGGTCGGACCGGAAGAACGCCCCGAAGCCGAGGGACTCGGCCTCCCGGGCGACCGTCACCAGGTCGTCGTAGGTGGCGCCCTGCTGAGGCTCGGTGAAGACGCGTAGCTCCATGCCGGCCAGCCTGCCAGGTCACCGGTGATCGTCTCGGCGAAGGTGTCCGATCAGGCGTCGGAGCCGGCCAGCCAGGCCTTCGCCTCGCGGACCTCGTCGTCGTCGAAGAGCTTGACCTCCCCGGGCATCAGCCAGCCGAACGCCTTGACCGCGTTCTCGAGCCAGTCGGCGTCGGTGGCGATGGCGATCCGCTCCCACCCGCGCATATTGCCGGCCCACAGCTTGGTGTCGGCCCACATCGCTCCGGGCGAGTACGACGTGTCGTCGGGCAGCACGTAGAGCAGTCGCACCGCGCCGCGCTCGTGGGCCGCCTTCACGGCCGGCACGAGCACCGTCTCGTAGTCCTCGTCGGTGACCGTCCCTCCGGCCTCGAACCCGATGGTGCCCTCCGGCATGTCCTCGATGATCGTGATCATGCGACCACGCTAGGAGGTGGGCGGCCGGGGCCGGTTCACCCGATGCGGGCGAGGCCGGTTCAGGTGCGCCGGATCCAGGTGACGCGCTCGTAGCCGTCCTTCGGCTCGCGCTCGATCTCCGCCCAGGCGGCGTCGTCGAACTCGGGGTAGAAGGCGTCGCCGTCGGGCTCGAGCGGCACCTCGCTGAGGATCTGCTCGGACGCCAGCGGCAGCGCCTCGGCATAGACCTGCGCGCCGCCGACGACGATCACCTCGCCGGGCAGGACGGCCGCCTGCGCGAGCGCGTCGACCAGGCTGTGCGCGACCAGCACGCCCTCGGCGGACCAGTCCGGGTCGCGGGTCAGCACGATGGTGGTGCGACCCGGCAGCGGGCGACCGATCGACTCGTACGTCGTGCGGCCCATCACCAGGATGTGACCCATCGTGAGCCGCTTGAACTCGGCCTGCTCGCCGGGGATGCGCCACGGGATGTCCGGCCCGTTGCCGATCACCCTGTTGCGCGCCACGGCTGCGACCAGCACGATCCGCTTGCTCATGCTCCGCTCACCGGCCCGTCATACGGCGATGGGGGCCTTGATGCCCGGGTGGGGGTCGTAGCCCTCGACGGAGATGTGCTCGAGGTCGAAGGCGTCGAGCTCGGTCACCGACGGGTCCAGCCGAAGGGTGGGCAGCGGACGCGGGTCACGGGTCAGCTGCAGTCGCGCCTGGTCGAGGTGGTTGAGATAGAGGTGGGCGTCACCGAGCGTGTGCACGAAGTCGCCGACCTCGAGCCCGGTCACCTGGGCCACCATGTGCGTGAGCAGGGCGTAGGAGGCGATGTTGAACGGCACGCCGAGGAAGACGTCGGCGGAGCGCTGGTAGAGCTGGCAGCTCAGCCTCCCCGGGCCCGAGGCCTGCGGGGCGACGTAGAACTGGAACATCGTGTGGCACGGCGCCAGGGCCATGTCCGGGATGTCCGCGACGTTCCACGCGGAGACGATGTGTCGCCGCGAGTCCGGATTGGAGCGGATCTGCTCGACGACGCCCGCGATCTGGTCGACGTGACGGCCGTCGGGCGTCGGCCAGGAGCGCCACTGGTGGCCGTAGATCGGGCCGAGGTCGCCGTTGTCGTCGGCCCACTCGTCCCAGATCGAGATGCCGCGGTCCTGCAGCCACTTCACGTTCGTGTCGCCGCGCAGGAACCAGAGCAGCTCACCGAAGACCGAGCGGGTGTGGATCCTCTTGGTCGTGACCAGCGGGAAGCCTCCCCCGGTCGCCGGGTCCAGGTCGAAGCGCAGCTGGTGGCCGAAGACCGAGCGGGTGCCGGTGCCGGTGCGGTCCTCCTTCTCGACACCCTCGTCGAGGATCCGCCGGACAAGGTCGAGGTAGGCCTGCACGCTCTGAGCCTAGACCTCAGATCGACACGGTTCCGACGATGGTCGTCGCCGTGTCGCCGCCTACCCAGATCTCGCGGTCACCGGTGGACGGGCTCGTCGACGTCTCGACGTGTGCTCGTCCGGCGCGCCCCAGCACGGTGCCCTGGGACGCGACGTACGACGTGGGCAGCCGGTCGCCGGCGAGCCACTGGCCGACCCCGGCGTTGAGCGAGCCGGTCACCGGATCCTCCGGCATGCCGAAGCCGGGGCAGAACGCGCGCAGCTCGACGGCCCACGGCCCCTCGGCGTAGGGGCCGACGACACCGATCTTGAGGTCGCCGAAGGCCGCCCAGTCGGGGTCGATCGCGAGCACGGCGGCCGCATCGGCCAGCAGCACCCCCATCCAGCCCGGGCCGTTGTCGATCCACTGCGACGCCACGACGTCGTCCTCGGCGATGCGCAGTGCGCGACGGGCGGCCGCCAGGTCGACCGGGTCGACCGGGCCGGTCCTGGTGAGCGGTGGCGCGCGGAAGGAGAGTCGCTGCCCGCGTCGGACCTTCACCAGACCGGCGCCGCACTCCTGGACGATCTCGTCGGGGTCGGACGGCAGCCCGCCGGCCTCCAGCCAGGCATGCGCGCTGCCGAGGGTCGGGTGGCCGGCGAAGGGCAGCTCACCGCCCGGCGTCCAGATCCGCAGCCGGTAGTCGGCCGCCGGGTCGGTGGGCGGGAGCAGGAAGGTCGTCTCGGACAGGTTGGTCCAGCGCGCGAACGCCGCCATCTGGTCCTCGGTGAG
>JBAWHI010000113.1:0-4940 GCA_049593675.1 Nocardioides sp. | reverse complement strand
GTACGTCGCGTCCGGCTCGGTCCAGGTGGTGCGGTCGCCGGCCTCGCGCATCGCCTTCTCGGCGTACCCGTGGAGGCGGCCGCGCAGCTCGTCGTCGTGCGAGGAGCCCCAGGCGCCGAGGATCGCCTGCCACAGCAGCGATCCGAATCCCGGGTCGGGCACCGGTGCGAGGGCGAGCAGCTCGTCGAGCGCACTCGACCAGACGTCCGGCATCTCGGCCAGCACGGTGATCCGCGCACGAACGTCCTCGCCACGCTTGGTGTCGTGGGTCGAGAGCGTCGTCATCGCATCCGGCCAGTCGCGCTGGCGCACGACCATCGCGTCGTGGAAGTCGTCGACACTCGCCGCGAACACGCTCGGGTCGCCGCCGACCTCGTTGAGGGAGGTGAGCCGCGACCAGCGGTAGAAGGCGCAGTCCTCGACTCCCTTGGCCATCACCATGCCGCTGGTCTGCTGGAAGCGTCGGGCGGGCGCGGTCCAGGGGTCCGACAGCAGTCGCTCCAGGAGGTCCCACGCCGCAGGGTCGAGGTGCTGGGTGTGGATCCGGGCTCGCTCGAAGGCCTCGTCGAGGTGCTCGCGACCCTCCGGCAGGTAGGAGCGGTAGACCGGGAACGCGGCCAGCAGGTGCGAGACCGCCTCGTCGAGCGCAGCCTCCGAGACGGTGTCGTCGAGGTGGCGGACCTCGCGCACGATCCGCCGCACCTCGGAGTGCAGGATGCCGTCGGCCACGTCGAGCTTGCGCGCCTCGATGAACGACGGCCAGTGGATCGCGCCGCCACGGAGCCGCGCCTCGAGCGCGTCCAGCGGCGCCTGCCCGGCGGGGTCGGTGAGCACCCGGTCGATCACGGCGAGGGCGTCGTATCCCGTCGTGCCCTGGGTGGCCCAGTGTGGGGAGAGGGCCTCGCCGGCCTCGGTGATCTTCTCGACCAGGACGTAGGCGCCGCCGGTCAGGGCAGCCAGGTCATCGAGGTATCGCCGTGGGTCGCGCAGGCCGTCCGGGTGGTCGACGCGCAGTCCGTCGACGAGCCCCTCGTCGAACCATCGGCGGATCTCGACGTGCGTCTCGGCGAACACCTCCGGGTCCTCGACCCGCACCGCGGCCAGCGTGTTGACCGCAAAGAAGCGCCGGTAGTTGAGGTGGTCGTCGGCCTCGCGCCAGCTGACCAGCCGGTAGTGCTGCTCGTCGTGGGTGGACGTGCCGGGCGCCAGCGGGAAGCGGTGGTCGTGGTAGCGCAGCTCGCCTGCCCCCGGGTCCACCTCGATCGCCGACTCGTCGCCGTCGCCGACAACGGGGATCAGCAGTCTGCCGTCGCCCGCCGCCCAGTCGATGTCGAAGGCCACGGCGCGCTCGGACGCACGACCGAGCCGCAGCACGTCCCACCACCACGGGTTCTCGATCGGCGTCGCGACGCCGACGTGGTTGGGGACGATGTCGACCAGGACGCCCATGCCGAGCCGGCGGGCCTCCGCCGAGAGCGTGGCCAGGCCCTCGGCCCCGCCCCGCTCGGTGTCGACGTGGTCGAACGCGACGACGTCGTACCCGTGCCGGCTGCCCGGCTCCGAGGCCAGGATCGGCGAGAGGTAGACCCAGTCCACGCCGAGGTCGTGCAGGTAGGACAGTCGTCGGGCGGCCTCGAACAGGTCGAAGTCCGGTGTGATCTGGAGGCGGTACGTCGAGGTGGGGACCCGCATTGCGCTCAGCCCTTGCGTGCCTGGCTGGCGGCGACCGAAGCTGCGAACGACAGGTCCGGCTCGGCCTCGGGCTCCTGGTGCTCGCGCAGCACCATCATGCTGCGGTGCGGCAGCGTGAACTCGGTGCCGGCGGCGAAGGTGCCGTCCTCCTCCGCGGATCCTCCGGTGTCGATGACGACGTCCCAGGCATCGGCGTACTCGTCGGGCGGCAGCGTGACCGTGGCCTCGCCGTCGGCGTTGAAGTAGAGCAGGAAGTGGTCGTCGACGATCTGCTCGCCGCGGTCGCCGCGGCCGGCGATGCCGTGGCCGTTGAGGTACATGCCGATCGCCTGGGCGCTGTCGTGCCAGTCGTCGTCCTCCATCGGCCGTCCGTCGAGGTGCAGCCAGACGATGTCGTTGAGTCGGTCCCCGTCGCCGTGGTCGGGCACCCGCACCGCACCGCCGGTGAAGAACCGCTTGCGTCGGAAGGTCGGGTGCTCGCGGCGCAGTCGGGACACGGCGGCGGTGAACTCCACGAGCGGCTGGTCGGCGTCCTCCCAGTGCACCCACGCGAGCTCGTTGTCCTGGGCGTAGGTGTTGTTGTTGCCCTGCTGGGTGCGGCCGAGCTCGTCCCCGTGCGCCAGCATCGGCACCCCCTGGCTGAGCAGCAGCGTGGCGATGAAGTTGCGCTGTGCCCGTGCACGGGCACCCAGGATGTCGGGGTCGTCGGTCGGCCCCTCGACGCCGTGGTTCCAGGAGCGGTTGTGGCTCTCGCCGTCGTTGTTGTCCTCGCCGTTGGCCTCGTTGTGCTTCTCGTCGTAGGAGACCAGGTCGCGCAGGGTGAAGCCGTCGTGCGCGGTGACGAAGTTGATGCTCGCGACGGGGCGGCGACCGGACCGCTCGTAGAGGTCGGAGGAGCCGGCGATCCGGGAGGCGAACTCCCCGAGCGACGGCTCGCCGCGCCAGAAGTCGCGCACGGTGTCGCGGTACTTGCCGTTCCACTCGGTCCACTGCGGGGGGAAGCCGCCGACCTGGTAGCCGCCGGGGCCGATGTCCCACGGCTCGGCGATCAGCTTGACCTGGCTGACGACCGGGTCCTGCTGCACCAGCTCGAAGAAGGTCGAGAGCCGGTCGACGTCGTAGAACTCGCGAGCCAGGGTGGAGGCGAGGTCGAAGCGGAACCCGTCGACGTGCATCTCGGTGACCCAGTAGCGCAGCGAGTCCATGAGCAGCTGCAGCGAGTGCGGGTGCCGGACGTTGAGGGTGTTGCCGGTGCCGGTGTAGTCCATGTAGTAGCGCTGGTCGTCCTCGACGACCCGGTAGTACGCCTCGTTGTCGATGCCCTTGAAGCTGAGCGTCGGACCGAGGTGGTTGCCCTCCGCGGTGTGGTTGTAGACCACGTCGAGGATCACCTCGATGCCGGCGGCGTGCATGGTCTTCACCAGCGACTTGAACTCCTGGACCTGCTGGCCGAGGTGCTGCCCGGCCGCTGCGGAGTAGTCGGCGTGCGGCGCGAAGAACGCGAGGGTGTTGTAGCCCCAGTAGTTGCGCAGCCCCTGGTCGAGCAGGGTGCTGTCCTGGATGAACTGGTGGACCGGCATCAGTTCGATGGCGGTGACCCCGAGCTTGGTGAGGTGCTCGGTGATGGCGGGGTGGGCGAGCCCGGCGTACGTGCCCCGCAGCTCCTCGGGCACGTCCGGGTGCAGCATCGTGAGGCCCTTGACGTGGGCCTCGTAGACGAGCGTCTCGTTGTAGGGATAGTCGAGGGGCCGGTCGCCCTCCCAGTCGAAGAACGGGTTGATGACGACGCCGTGGGTCATGTGCGCGGCGGAGTCGTCGTCGTTGCGGGAGTCCTCGTCGCCGAAGTTGTAGGAGAACAGCGCCTGGTCCCAGTCGATCTCACCGGCGGTCGCTTTCGCGTAGGGATCGAGCAGCAGCTTGTTCGGGTTGCAGCGCCGCCCCTGCTCGGGCTCCCACGGCCCGTGCACGCGGTAGCCGTAGCGCTGGCCGGGCTGGACGGCGGGCAGGTAGCAGTGCCACACGTAGGCGTCGACCTCGGTCAGCTCGACCCGGGTCTCCTGGAAGCCGTCACCGTCCTCCTCGGCCTCGAACAGACACAGCTCGACGCGCTCGGCGACCTCGCTGAACAGCGCGAAGTTGGTGCCGCTGCCGTCGAAGGTCGCCCCCAACGGATAGGGCTTCCCCGGCCAGATCTCCACTGCTTCCTCCACCACTCGCGCCCCAGGTTGGAACGATCTAAGTACCTGGTTCCCCGTTCGCGCCGACGGTGAACCTGTCTGTCGACTCTCGCACGGGAACAATGTCCGCTCGACGGCGGTTGCCGTTCCACGTGACCGAGGCCGAGATCACCCGCGCGAGCGTCGGCCTGCGCAGCGAGCGCGGCCCGGTGCTGCTCGCGGTCATGCTCAGCATGAGCCTGGTCGCCATCGACTCGACGATCCTGGCGACCGCGGTCCCGGCGATCGTCTCGGACCTGGGCGGGTTCACCCAGTTCCCCTGGCTGTTCTCGGTCTACCTCCTCAGCCAGGCGGTCTCGGTCCCGATCTACGCCAAGCTCGCCGATCTCTTCGGGCGCAAGCCGATGATGCTGGTCGGCATCGGTGTGTTCGTGGGTGGGTCGCTGCTGTGCGGACTCGCATGGGGGATGACCTCGCTGATCGTGTTCCGTGCCCTGCAGGGTCTGGGTGCGGGCGCGGTGCAGCCGATCGGCATGACGATCGTCGGCGACATCTACTCCGTGGCGGAGCGGGCCAAGGTGCAGGGCTATCTCGCCAGCGTGTGGGCGATCTCCGCCGTGCTCGGCCCGACCCTGGGCGGGGTCTTCGCCGACTACCTGTCCTGGCGCTGGATCTTCTTCGTCAACCTGCCGATCGGCATCGCCGCCGCCACGATGATCTGGCGCGGCTTCGACGAGCGCGTCGTGCGTCGCCAGCACCGGATCGACTACGGCGGGGCGGTACTGCTCACGGCGGGCGGCCTGCTGCTCCTGCTCGCCCTGCTCGAGGGCGGCGTGCGCTGGCCCTGGACGTCGGCCGTCAGCATCGCGCTCTTCGCCTCCGCCGCGGCCCTGCTGACGGCGTTCGCGCTCGTGGAGAGGCGAGCCGCCGAGCCGATCCTGGCCGGCTGGGTCTTCCGGCACCGGGTCGTGGTCGCCGCCATGGTGACGTCGCTGGTCGTCGGCGTGCTGATGATGGGCATGACGTCCTACATCCCCCTCTACGGGCAGGCCGTGCTCGGCCACGGTGCCG
>JBAWHI010000112.1:0-8422 GCA_049593675.1 Nocardioides sp. | reverse complement strand
GACAAGCTGCTCGCCCGGATCGCCAAGGACGAGAACCTGCACATGGTCTTCTACCGCAACATCGCGGCCGCGGCCCTCGACATCGCGCCCGACGAGACCATGCGGGCGATCGCCGACGAGGTGATCGGCTTCGAGATGCCCGGAGCGACGATGGCGGGCTTCCGCCGCAACTCGATGCTCATCGCCAAGGCGGGGATCTACGACCTGCGGCTGCACTACGACGACGTGGTCATGCCGGTGCTGCGCCATTGGGGCGTCTTCGACCGGACCTTCGGGCCCGTCGGCGAGCAGGCTCGCGACGAGCTCGTGGCGTTCCTCGAGGCGCTGGACGCGCAGGCGACGTCGTTCGTCGATCGCCGCGCGGAGAACCGAGCCCGGCTCGCTGCCCGGGCGGACGCGCCGAGCTCCGACATCGTCGACGCCACGCGCTGACCTCGCGCTGAGCTCGTCGCCCTGAGGCTGTCGTATCTGTGGCATCCCGTTCGTAGCGTAGGTAGCGGCGAGCGCTGGGCTCGCTCGAGCCGAAGGAGCAGACATGCCTGAGTACCTCCTCTACTTCAACCAGCAGTGGGTGGGCGACCACAGCGAGGAGTGGTTCCAGGGGCGCGCACCCCTCGCCATGGCGGTCGTCGAGGACATGAAGGCGGCCGGCGTGTACGTCTTCGCCGGCGGTCTCGAGGAGGACGGACCGGTCTTCAGCGTCGATCCCACGGGTGGTGGCATGTTGATCACCGACGGGCCGTTCGCCGAGACCAAGGAGTGGCTGGGCGGCTTCGCCGTGGTGTCGGTGGCCGACGACCAGGCGGCCCGGATGTGGGCGGGCAGGATCGCCGAGGCCTGTGGCTGGCCGCATGAGGTGCGGCGCTTCGGTTCGCACCCTCAGCTCCCGCCGCAGAACGAGTGACCCGGGCGCGCCCGCCGGACGTCATACGGGCAGTGTGTCCCCTTGCTCCGTCCGTATGACGTCCCGGCTGGGGCCGTGCTGGACACTGGAGGCATGACCGAGCTGCCACGCAAGGCCGTGGCGCGGACCGCCAGGCTGGCCGCGCTGCCGATCGGGTACGCCGGGCGCAGCGCGCTCGGGCTCGGCAAGCGGATCGGCGGCAAGCCCGCCGACCTGGTGATGTCCGAGATCCAGCAGCGCACCGCCGAGCAGCTCTTCCGCACGCTCGGGGAGCTCAAGGGCGGGGCGATGAAGATGGGTCAGATGCTCTCCGTGCTGGAGTCGGCGTTCCCCGAGGAGCTGGCCGGGCCCTACCGCGACCAGCTCACCAAGCTCCAGGACGCCGCGCCCCCGATGCCGACCCAGACCGTGCGCGAGATCCTCGAGCGCGACCTCGGTCCGGACTGGAAGCAGCGCCTGGTCTGGCTCGACGGGGGGCCGACCGCAGCGGCCTCGATCGGCCAGGTCCACCGGGGCAGGTGGGCCGACGGCCGCGACGTCGCCGTCAAGGTCCAGTACCCGGGCGCGGGCGAGGCACTGCTCTCCGACCTGCGTCAGCTGTCCCGGCTCGCGCGCACGGCGGCGCCCCTGGTGCCGGGCATCGACCTCAAACCGTTGATCGCCGAGCTCCAGGAGCGAGCCGCCGACGAGCTCGACTACCAGCTCGAGGCAGAGGCGCAGCGCACCTTCGCGGCGGCGTTCCGCGACGACGCGGAGATCGTCGTCCCCGACGTGGTCGAGGTCGGCGACACCGTGCTCGTGACCGAGTGGATGGACAGCCCCGCGTCGCTGGCGTCGATCATCGCCGACGGCAGCCAGGAGGAGCGCGACCACTACGGCGAGCTCCTCGTGCGGTTCCTCTTCTCCGGCCCGGCTCGGACCGGGATGCTGCACGCCGACCCGCACCCCGGCAACTACCGGGTCCTCCCGACCGACGCGGGCCAGCCCGGGCAGCTCGGGGTCCTCGACTACGGAGCGGTCGCCCGGCTCCCCGAGACCGGGCTCCCCGAGGCCATGGGCCGACTGCTGCGGATCGCCGCCCGCGAGGACGGTGACGAGCTCGTCGAGGGGCTGCGCCGCGAAGGCTTCATCAAGGACCGGATCACCGTCGACCCCCGACAGGTGCTGGACTACCTGGGGCCCTTCGTCGAGCCGACGAAGGTCGAGCGGTTCCGCTTCAGCCGGGAGTGGATGCGCAGCCAGTTCGCCCGCATCAACGACCCGCGCAACCCGGCGTACACGGTCGGCATGAAGCTCAACCTGCCCCCGTCGTACCTGCTCATCCACCGCACCTGGCTCGCCGGCGTCGGGGTGCTCTGCCAGCTCGAGTGCGAGGCGCCGTTCCGGCAGATCCTGACCGACTCGCTGCCGGGCTTCGCCGACGACTGAGCGGCCGGCCCTCCCTCAGAGCGCCAGGTGCATCACGTGCAGGCCGACCAGGCCGTGCGCGCGGGAGTCGAACGCCGCGGGCACGGTGCCGATGATCTCGAAGCCCAGCGACTGCCACAGGCGTACGGCGCCGGTGTTGGTCTCCACCACGGCGTTGAACTGGATCGCGCGGTAGCCCTGGTCACGGTGCCACTGCACGACGTGCTCCGCCAGCGCGCGACCGACACCGCGACCGCGCGCCTCTGGCGACACCATGAACGACGCGGTGCCGACGTGACTGCCGCGTCCGGGACGGTTCGGCCCCATCCGCGCGCTGCCGAGGATCCGGTCCGGCCCCTCGTGGACGACGGTCGCCCCGGGGGGCTGCGCCGTCCACAGGTCGCGAGCAGCCTGCGAGTCGAGGTCGGGCGGGTAGGCGTAGGTCTCCCCCGCCTGGACGATCTCGTCGAAGAACTCCCAGACCTGCGGCCAGTCCGCCGGTGCCATCGGCCGGATCATCGGCTGCTCACTCGCCGGTCGACGCGGGTCATGGGCTCCTCCTGGTGACGCAGTAGGTCGTTCCAACGGGGTCGGTCAGCACCGTCCACCAGTCGTGACGGGCGACGACGCGGGCACCCAGCGCGACATGCCGGGCGACCTCGGCGTCCCGGTCGTCGGTTGCCAGGTCGAGGTGGGCCGCGACCGCGGGTTGCTCGTCGTCGAGGCGCTGCACCAGCCAGCGCAGCGGCTGCTCGGCCGGCGCCGCGAGCCGCTCGAACTCCGGCTCGTCGACCGGGGTCACGTCCCAGCCGGTGAGCTCACGCCAGAACCTCAGCTCCGCCTCGTACGCCGCGGGCGGGACGTCGAGGCAGACCTGGTCCACCTGGGAGCGGTGCCCGCCGGTCCAGGTCGCGGGAGCCGGCCGGCGCGAGCCCCCATGGCTCACGAAGCAGAACACCAGGCCTCCGGGCGAGATGAGTACGACGTACCCGGCGTCGTGGCGGACCAGCACCTCCCCGCCGAGCACGAGCGCCGCGTCGGCCGCCTGACCAGGGTCGGCCACGTGGAGGTCGAGGTGGACGCGACCCGAACCTTCAGTGAGCCCCTGGACGCGCAGGTAGTCGTCTCCGCTGGGCGGCACGAGGGTCGCGAACTCGTCGTGGTCTCCGCGCCACGCGGACCGATCGAACCCGGTGACCGCCGCCCAGAACGCACTGCCTCGCTCGAGATCGCCCGCAGCGAGGTCGAGGAACGCGCTGACCCAGAAGGGCGACGCCGTCATTCGGCCGGCTTGTGCAGGACCGCACCGGTGGGCGTCACGCGGACGTCGTCGCCGACCGCCTCGGCGGTGCCGTCGACGAGCAGCGTCATGCCGGGGTTGGCGGGCGGCGGGAACAGCAGGGTCACCGACGGGTTCGCGCCGACGTTGGCGATCGAGCCCGGGCCGGGTGCCGTCGCCATCAGGCTGGCGCCGTTGACGACGGCCCGGACCGAGACGGCCTTGACCCTCCCGTCCCGCGTGGTCAGCAGGTAGCCCCGCTCGAAGTCGGTCAGCGTCCTCGGCAGGTCGGTCAGGTCCACGATCACGCTCATGAGGGGAGGCTATCGACCCACCGCTCGCCCGCCACCCGGGTCTCACCCGCACCGGCGGTCAGCTCCGCCACCACAGCGGCCAGCCGCGCCTCCTCGTCCGGAGGAACGCCGAGGCGCAGCGTCACGACCGCGGCGTACTCCGAGCCGACGACGGCGACCCCGCGCGATCGCAGCTCGCTCTCGATCCTGCCGGCGTCGGCGTGGTCGAGGTCGAGGAGATGCTCGCGGACCAGCGTGCGGCGGCGGGTGCCGGCCTCGTCGAGCCCGGCGCGCACGGCGTCGCCGTAGGCCCGGACCAGCCCACCGGCGCCGAGGAGGGTGCCGCCGAACCAGCGGGACACGACGGCCACGACGTCGCTGACGCCGGCTCCGCGCAGCACCTCGAGCATCGGAGCCCCCGCCGTGCCGGCCGGCTCGCCGTCGTCGGACGGCCGCTCGACGCGGCCGGGCGGTGGTCCCAGCACGAAAGCGGAGCAGTGGTGCCGAGCGTCCCAGTGCTCCTTGCGCAGTGCCTCGACGACTCGTCGGGCCCCGGCCTCGTCCTCGACCCGGCGCAGGGTGCAGCGGAACCTGGAGCGCTTGACCTCGGTCTCGGCCACGGCGTCGCGGGCGAGGGTGAGGTAGCTGCTCGGCGTCTGGGTCACGGCCAGAACCCGAAGACGTCGCCGGCGATCCGGACGATGAACGCGGACAGCACGACGATGAAGAAGATCCGCACGAAGCGAGCGCCGCGGGCGACCGCCGTGCGCGCGCCGAGGTAGCCGCCGACGACGTTGCCCAGTGCCATCACGATCGCGACCTGCCACACGATGGCGCCCTGGGGCGCGAAGACCAGGATCGCCGCGAGGTTCGTCGCCCAGTTCGCGAGCCGCGCCTTGGCCGACGCCTCCAGGAAGGAGTAGCCCATCAGGCCGACCAGCGCGATCACGAAGAAGCTGCCCGTGCCGGGTCCGAGCGCGCCGTCGTAGAAGCCGATGAGCAGGCCGGTGACCATCGCGGCGGCGAGGTGCCGGCGGCCGTGGAAGCGCAGCAGGGTCTGCTCGCCCAGGTCGGGCTTGACGACCACGTAGGCACCCACCACGATCAACGCGACGAGCACGATCGGCTCGAAGGCCGAGCGCGGGATGTGGCTCGCGGCCACCGCACCGGCCGCCGAGCCGACGAAGGCGAAGCCCATCAGCGGCAGGAACGTCCTCGGGTCGGGGCGGATCCTGCGGTAGTACGTCGTCGCGCTCACCGACGTACCGGCGAACGACGCCACCTTGTTGGTGGCGAGGATCTGGACCGGTGCGGCGTTCGGCATCCCGAGCAGCAGGGCGGGCAGCTGGATCAGACCGCCCCCGCCGACCACCGCGTCGACGAACCCGGCCGCGAGCGCTGCGAGTCCGAGCAGGGCGAGCACGGTCGCGGAGAGGTCGTCCATCACCGCCATTCTCCAAGTGCGTTCCCAGTGGATCCCCAGCGGGCGGCGCCACGGTGGACCCACACCCGAATCGATGAGAGAGAGTCCACCATGCACCGCCGCTGGCTGAGCCGGGCGCTGATCGCGCTCGCCGTCCCCGCCCTGACCGTCACCGCCACCGCCACGAGCGCCACCGCGGCCCCGGGAGCGCAGGTCCCCACCATCGGCGCCGTCGCCGGGATCTACCCCCACGTCCAGGGCGGCACCGCCTACGAGAGCAGCAGCAAGGTCTTCGGGCCGGGCAAGAAGTGCAAGCGCGGCAAGGCGATCAAGGGGGCCAGCGCCCGCTCGGCGTCCTACTCCCCCGACTACAGCTCCGGCGACCCCGACCTCTTCGTCATCGACGGCGACCACCCGAGCCTGTCGGTGACCGCCATGAAGTTCCCCTCCGCCAAGGCGGCGATCGCCTACCTGCGTGGCTACGGCAAGTCGGCCAAGGACTGCCCCGGCGGCGGTGGCGGCGGTGGCGGTGGCGGCGGCGGGTCCACCACCTGCGACACCTCGACGAAGAAGATCCGCTTCGCTCTCGGTCACGAGCGGTGGGGCTACCAGTACCGGATCTCCTGCAGGAGCGGAGCGCACACCACGAAGTCGGTGCTCAACACGCTCTTCGCCCGCAAGGGCAAGTTCGTGGTCTACGCGAGCGCCATGTCGATGGACGCGACCGCGCCGTCGATCCCGAAGTCGGTGAAGCTGACCGCACTCGCCCTCAGGAGCGTGTGAGGCGGTCCCTATCGTGGAGGGGTGCGGATCGTCTCCCTGCTCCCCTCCACGACGGAGATCCTCTTCGCCATCGGCGCCGGCGACGACGTCGTGGGCGTGACGTTCGAGTGCGATCACCCGGCCGAGGCCCGGACCCGCCGGATCGTCTCGACCTCCGCGCTCCCGGAGGGGCTGAGCCCGGCGGAGATCGATGCGTACGTCGCGGGCGCGATGGCCCGTGGCGAGGACCTCTACCACCTGGCGGCCGACGCGCTCGTCGAGCTGGACGCCGACCTGGTCGTCACCCAGGACCTCTGTGCGGTCTGCGCGGTCGACGTGTCGGTGGTCGACGACGCCCTGTCCTACCTGGGATGCCGGGCGGAGGTGCTCACCATCGACCCGCACACCGTGGACGAGGTGCTCGCGTCGATCCTCACCCTCGGCCGCGCCACCGGCCGGCTCTCCGAGGCGACCGACCTCGTCGCGTCGCAGCGGTCCCGGCTGGCGGCCGTGCGCGCCCGGGTCGCCGGTCGCACCCGCCCCCGCGTGATGCTGCTCGAGTGGACCGACCCGCCCTACGCGCCCGGTCACTGGGTCCCGGAGATGATCGAGGCCGCGGGCGGCGAGTGCCTGCTCGGCAGGACGGGCGCGAAGTCCGAGCGGGTGTCCTGGGAGGCCGTCCACGAGGCCGCGCCCGACCTGGTCGTCGTCGCTCCGTGCGGCTACGACCTCGCCGGCGCCCAACTGCTGGCCGACGACCTGGTCGCCTCCGGCGTGCTGCCACCCGGCGTACCCGTCCACGCGGTCGATGCGAACGCCGCCTGGGCCCGGCCGGGCACCCGGCTGGTCGACGGCGTGGAGGAGCTGGCGGCGGTGCTGCACCCCTCGTGAGGTCCGATGTCGGTGGCCGCCGGTAGACACCAGCCATGAGTGAGACGCCGGTGTCGACCGAGGCCGAGCACTATCTCCGCGCGGTCGTCGAGCGCGAGCCCCGGGAGTCGGAGTGCCTGGTCTGCTTCGTCGCTCGCATGGTCGAGGAGTTCGGCTGCGACTCGTCGCTGCTGTGGGCCACCCGGTTCCGTGACCTGCGCTCGCCGACCGCGACCGCGCTCGAGAAGCGCTACCGCGCGATGGCGGTGCGGTGTGACTGCCTGGTCCCGCAGAAGTCGCACCAGCTGGTCCGCGAGCTGCTGGTGCGCGACCTCCACACCGAGGAGCTCGAGAGGCCCGCCCAGCTCCCGCCGTGCGCGGGGGTGCGCCGCACCAGCACCCGCCCCTGCGCCAACTGGGAGCGCGGGTTCAGCGCCGGCTATCCCGACTGACGCTCGTCCCTACTCCGCGACCCAGGAGCCGCGAGCGCCGAACCAGTCGCCGAAGCCGCCGAAGCCCCCGCCCGTCGAGCCGCGCCGGGAGCCGAGGTAGGAGCCGACCACGGCGGCGCCGAGGTCGTCGAGCTCGGGAGCGACGACCCGACCGTCCACGCGCCGGGCCATCTGGTCGATGAACCGCCCCAGGCCTGGGTCCTCGCCGAGCTTGAAGAAGGTCGTCTGCGCCCCGAGCCGCCCGGCGTTGTCGAGCTCGCGGACGGCGTAGGCCACGGTGAGCGGGTGCGGCGGGTAGGAGAAGTAGACCTCGCCGTCGGGCTCGAGGTGGGAGGTCGGCTCGCCGTCGGTCACGATCAGGAGGACCGGCTGGGCGTTCGGATGCTTGCGGAAGTGACGGTTGGCGAGCAGCAGCGCGTGGTGCAGGTTGGTGCCCTTGTCCCACATCGCGTCGAGCGCGGTCAGCTGCTCGATCTCCATCACCTCGGCGTGCCGGCCGAAGCCGACCAGCTGGAGCGCATCGCCGCGGAAGCGCGAGGTGATCAGCGTGTGCAGCGCGAGCGCGGTGCGCTTCATCGGCACCCACCGCCCGTCCATCGCCATCGAGAACGACGTGTCGACCAGCAGCGCCACGGCTGCCTGGGTCCGGGCCTCGGTCTCCTGCACCTCCACGTCGTCGATGCTGAGCAGCGGGCCGTCCGGGTCGCCGGCGCGACGGACGACGCCGTTGAGCATCGTGCGCGGGACGTGCCACGGCTCGGTGTCTCCGAACGCCCACGGCCGGGTGGCCCCCGACAGGTCGCCCGCGGCGCCGGCGCGCTGGAGCTCGCGCGCGCCCTGCCGTCCCGACATCCGCTCGGCGACGTCGCGCAGCAGTGCCTTGCCGAGCTGACGCATCGCCCGGGGTGAGAGGCGCAGCTGCCCGTCGGTGCCGCGCTTCATGTAGCCCGAGTCGCGCAGCGCCTGCTCGAGCCGCTGCAGCGTGCGCGCGTCGACGGCGGCCTCGTCGCCGAGCTGGCGGGCCAGCTTGTC
>JBAWHI010000111.1:0-24599 GCA_049593675.1 Nocardioides sp. | reverse complement strand
CGCGTCCGCGTCCACCTACGGCTCCGAGGAGCTCGGCTTCGGGCAGTCGGTCCTCATCGGCACGATCCTGCTGGTCCAGTTCGTCGCGTTCGGCGGCGCGCTCGCCTTCGGCCGCCTCGCGAAGAGCTTCGGCTCGAAGAACACCATCCTCGGCGGGCTCGGTGTCTGGATGCTCATCGTCACGGCTGCCCTGTTCCTTCCCGAGGACGGGCTGATCCCGTTCCTGCTGCTCGGGGTCTCGATCGGCGTCGTGCTCGGCGGCACCCAGGCGCTCGCCCGGTCGTACTTCTCGCTGCTCATCCCCCGCGGCAAGGAGGCCGAGTACTTCAGCTTCTACCACGCCATGGACCGCGGCACGTCGTGGTTCGGCACGCTCGTCTTCGGCGTGGTCTACCAGGTCACCGGCTCCTACCGTCCCGCCGTCTTCGCGCTGATCGTCTTCTTCGTGATCGGTGGCCTGGTGCTGCTCAAGGTCGACACCCGGCGCGGCATCGAGCAGGCGGGCAACACCCAGCCCGCGATCGTGTGAGGCGCGGGGTCGATCCCTGAGAAGAGACTGTGAAGGCCCGCCCGGTCCTCGATTCCCGGAATCTTCGCCTTCCCCGTACCGTTGTAGCGATTGAGACGTTCCTCGACTGGGTAGAAGTCGGGCGAGGCGCTGGCAGCGGACAGGCCGGATGAGCACGTCTCGGTCAGACGTACACGGGGGAACACAGAATTCGGGAGGTGGCTCATGGCAGAGCGGACGCTACGTGGAGCGCGACTGGGCGGCCAGAGCTTCGAGGACGAGCGCGGCATCGAGTTCGCCGCCCGTCAGCAGGTCGGCTACCGCTGCTCGCAGGGGCACGAGTTCGAGATCACGATGTCGGTCGAGGCCGACGTCCCGGCGATCTGGGAGTGCCCGCGCTGCGGCGCGGAGGGGCTCAGCACGGCCGGCATCGAGCCCGAGGTGAAGGCCGAGAAGCCGGCCCGCACCCACTGGGACATGCTGCTGGAGCGCCGTTCCGAGAAGGAGCTGGAGGACATCCTCAAGGAGCGTCTGCAGCTGCTCCGCGACGGTGAGATCGGACCCGCGCACCTGCACCGCGCCAACCAGAAGAAGCGCCGAGCGACCGCCTGACGGCGCTCGATCGCACGTCAGGTCGGCGACTCAGTCGTCGTCGACCACCTCGCCCCGGATCACCGGACCGTCAGGTCCTGGTCCGGGGCGTTGCACGTCCACGACCGTGATCCGTCGCGCGACCGCGGCCGCCAGCACGCGCCGGAAGAGGGGGCGCGTGTAGGGCAGGATCAGCAGGATGCCGAAGGCGTCGGTGACGAAGCCGGGAGTCAGCATCAGGGTGCCCCCGACCAGGATCAGTGCCCCGTCGGCGATCTCGGTCGACGGCATCCGGCCGCCCTGGATCGCCTCCTGCAACGACCTCCACGCCCGTCCGCCCTCGTGCTTGAGCAGCCAGGCGCCGAAGATGCTGTCGACGACGAGCAGCAGGATCGTCCACCAGGCGCCGATCACCTGACCGACCTGGATGATCACGTAGATCTCGAGCAGCGGCATCACGACGAAGGCCGTGAACAGCACGAGCGGAAGCGCTCTGCGGCGGGTGCTCATCGGCGCCGCCAGAGCCGGCGCAGCTGGTCGCGTCGTTCGCGCAGGCCCCAGGCGGTGATCCGTCTCAGGGACTCCGCCGCCACCGACCCGCTCATCTTGGAGTCGCCACGCACCCGCTCGACGAACTCGATCGGGACCTCGCGGACCACCAGCCCCGCCGCCAGCGTGCGGGCCACCATGTCGGTCTGGAAGACGTAGCCGGTCGATTCGACCGAGCCGAGGTCGATCTTCTCGAGGGTCGCGCGACGAAACAGCCGGTATCCGGCCGTCGCGTCTCGCACTCTGATGCCGAGCAGCAGCCGCACGTAGAGGTTGCCGCCCCGTGACAACGCCTCGCGCTGCAGGGGCCAGTTGACGACCGACCCGCCCGGGACCCAGCGCGAGCCGATCACCAGGTCTGCATCGCGCAGCGCCTCGATGAGCCGCTCCAGCTGCTCGGGCTGGTGCGAGCCGTCGGCGTCCATCTCCCCGATGACGTCGTAGCCGGCTGCCAGGGCGACGCGGAAGCCGTGCAGGTAGGCGGCGCCGAGGCCGTCCTTGGCGTCGCGGTGCAGCACCGAGACCGCGGAGTCCGCGGCCGCGAGCTCGTCGGCGATCGCGCCGGTGCCGTCCGGCGATGCGTCGTCCACGACCAGCACGTCCACGGC
This sequence comes from Nocardioides sp., assembly GCA_049593675.1. Lineage (GTDB taxonomy): Bacteria > Actinomycetota > Actinomycetes > Propionibacteriales > Nocardioidaceae > Nocardioides. Next base: position 22,343 of record JBAWHI010000111.1, on the reverse strand, counting down.
CGGCTGGGCGGTGCGGACCCGACCGACGATCCAGGCCAGGTTGGTCGCCTCGTTGTAGGTCGGGATGACCACCACGACCCGCCCCAGGCCGGCGATGCCGCGCTCCGCGCCGTCGTGGCTGCTGGGCTCACCCATCCTCGCTCCTCCCCTCGATCGCCGTGGCAGCGGTGAGGTCGGAGCCTGCGCTGCCGTCCTCGGCCTGCCGCCGGTCCCGCCGTCGAGGATACGGGAGTCCGCCCGTCCGCGTGGCGGCGATCAGACCGACCACGGTCAGGGCGAGCAGGATCCAGCCCACCCAGGGCCCGATCCGGACCGCCGGCGTGATGGAGCCGTCCAGGCCGACCGTCTCGACGAGGGTCGTCTGGGTGCGTGGCTCGGCGCTGGCCACCACCGACCCGTCGGGTGCGACCACTCCCGTGATGCCGTTGGTGGACGCCACGACCAGCCAGCGCCCGGTCTCGATGGCGCGCAACCGGGTGATGGCGAACTGCTGGTCGATCTGGTCGGTGTGGATGAAGGTCGCGTTGCTGGTCTGCACGGTCAGCAGCTCGGCCCCCCGCGACACCTGGGCGTAGAGGCCGTCGTCGTAGGCCACGTCGAAGCAGATCGCGTCGGCGACGTCGATGCCGGCGATGCGCAGTGGCTCGTCGCGAGTGCCGGAGACCATGTCGCGCCCGACCATGGTGAGGCGACCGATCTGGAGGTTGTCGAGGTAGCGCCGGAACGGGATGTACTCGCCGAAGACGACCGGGTGGCGCTTGGTGTAGCGCTCCCCCGCCCCGGTGATCGGGTCCCAGACGATCCCCTGGTTGAGCACCTCGGTCGGACTGCCGTCGACGATGGCTCCCACCAGGATGGGCACACCGATGGCGGCGCTCGCCGTGCGGATCCCGCTGTTGGTCGAGGCGTCGCGGAACGGGTCGATCGCCGTGGAGTTCTCGGGCCACACGACGAACTCCGGAGCCGGCTGGACGCCCGCCTCGACGTCGCGGGCGAGCTGCACCGTCAGGTCGATCTGGTTGCGGGTGACCTGTCGGTGGTCGTAGAGGATGTTGTCGCCGTTCCCGGGCACGTCCCCCTGGATCGCCGCGACCGTGACCTCCGACTCCGGCGTCGGTGTCCAGGGCAGCCCGACGGGCACCAGCGAGACGAGGACCAGGCCGGCGAGCGCACCGGCAGCCACCTGTAGCTCCCGGCCGCGGGCCAGCACGACCCAGGCGAGGAGGGTGCCGCTCAGCGCCAGGAGGAAGCTGAGCGCCACCGACCCGACCCAGGGCAGCAGCCGGGCGACGTAGGTGTCGGCCATCGCGAACGCCAGCCGCCCCCACGGCATCCCGCTGAAGGGCCAGTTGCTGTAGACCAGCTCGGTGACGACCCAGGCGGCGGCGATCCACACCGGCCAGCCCCGATGGCGCTGGAGCAGCGCGGCGAGCGCGCCGAGGGCGGCGAAGAACAGCGACTGCCAGATCGAGAGCCCGATCCAGGCGTCCGGGCCCACCGTGCGCATCCAGAACAGCAGCACGAGCTCGAACCCCAGACCGAAGGCGAGACCGGGGACCAACCCGGCTCGCAGCCGCAGGCCGCGGCAGCACAGCACGAACCCCGCGACAGCCACCGGCACCAGGACGGGGAGGGCGAACGGCTCGAACGCGAGCGCCAGGGCGACGCCGGAGGCGAAGGCGGCCAGGACGCGGAGCAGCATGACTGGAAAGTACCGGCCCACTGGTCGGGAGGAAGAACTGCCGACTGCCCAGAAATGTCGGAAGGGATCCGCACCCTTCGGTCCAGACCGTCTCCGACCGGCTGCCGGCGACGGGGCTGTTGTCTAGGGGACGCGGATCCCTGCCGAGTCCACCCTCGGGGGCGGACCGACCTCCGCGAACCAGGACGGACGGATGGTTGGCACTCCCACCCTCGACCCTGGCCACTCGGACGTCGGTTCGCCGACCACGATCTGCATGGGCGGACGGCCCACACCTTGGCCGGATCGGCCCGCCGCCGTCAAGGGCCCGCTGACCTGCGCGAATGCGCGAACCCGCAGGTCAGCAGGGGTGCGTCCGAGCGGCAAGTCGCGGGTAAATCTCGGATCCGATCGGCGTGTCGCCCGCGAGACGACCCGCCGGGGCCCTATGGGACGACGACGGTGCCGGTCGCCGTGGTCGCCACGATCGGCTCGGCGAGCACCGCGGCCGCCCCGGGTCGGTCCTCGGTGGCAGCACCGCGGGCGACCACGCGGACGGCGAACTCCAGGACCCGGGAGCGACGGCCCGCCCGGACCAGCTCGCAGCTGACCTCGAGCACGTCGCCGGCGCGCACGGGCGCTCGGAACTGGACGTCGGCGTACGACGCGAACAGGCCCTCGTCGCCGTCGGTGCGGATGCACATCTCGGTGGCGACGTCGCCGAAGAGGCCCAGGCTGTAGGCGCCGTCGACCAGGTTGCCGGCGTAGTGGGCGTGGGAGTAGGGGACATAGCGGCGGTGCACGACCGTCGTCCCGACCTGCGCTGATGGTGCCTCGCTCATGCGGCACTCCCCTTCGTCGTCAGTCGGTGGACCAGGTAGGAGGCGACCTCACCCGGAGTCGTGCCGCGGGAGAAGACCCGGTCGACACCGAGGTCGTCGGCCATGGCCTCGCTGAAGCGGGGTCCGCCGACGATCAGCAGCGGGCGACGATCCGACGGGTAGGACTCGCGGAAGGCCGCGGACATCTCACGGGTGTTGAGCAGGTGTGCGTCGCGCTGCGTGACGACCTGGGACACGAGCACCGCGTCGGCCTTCTCCTGCCGGGCCCGCTCGACGAGGTGCGGGACGGACACCTGGGCGCCCAGGTTGACCACCTTGACCTCCCGGTAGTACTCCAGGCCCTTCTCCCCCGCGAAGCCCTTGATGTTGAGGATCGCGTCGATGCCGACCGTGTGCGCATCGGTGCCGATGCACCCGCCGACGACGACCAGGCGGCGGCGCAGGGCGCTCTTGATCGCGGCGTTGGCTTCCTTGGGCGTCAGCAACGGGTAGTCGCGTTCGACGACCACGACCTCGTCGAGGTTCACGAGGTGGTTGACGCGGCCGTAGACGACGAAGAACGTGAAGTCCGGCCCCATCGGCTTCGCATGGACGACCAGCGCCGGGTCCATGCCCATCTTGTTGGCCAGCTGGGCCGCGGCGCCCTCGGCGTGCTTGGCGCGCTCGCCTCGTCCGTCGATCGGCAGGGTGAAGCTGATCTGAACCATGCCGTCGCCGGTGGTGTCGCCGTACGGGCGGACGAGGTCGCTCATCGCTCCTCCAGGAGCTCGGTGGCCGGGTTGTAGTAGGCAGTGGACTTGCGGGCCACGCCCTCGAGTCCGCGACCGGCATCGGCGGGGCGCTTCATCAGCCCGAAGGTGCCGTCCGCGATGGCCTCGAGCAGGGTGTCGTCCACGATGCGTTCGAGCAGGTCGATCGACTCGCCGAGGACCTGGCGGGCCCGCTGCGCGATGAAGCCGTCCGGCTCCGGTCGGAAGTCCTCGTGGAGGTTGCCCGCGGCGTTCATCACGTAGCGCACGTTCTGCAGCGCCAGGTCGCGATCCGAGATCCACGGGGTCACCACGGCCTCGGTCATCATGCCCACCAGCAGAATGCCCTGACCGGTGAGGGCTCCGACGAGGTTGAAGAAGCCGTCGAGCAGGTAGCCACGGAAGACGTCACCGGTCATGTGCCGAGTCGGCGGCATCCACTTCAGTGGAGCGTGGGGGAACAGGTCGCGGGCCAGCATCGCCTGGGCCAGCTCCATCCGGAACGAGTCCGGCACGTCGGGGTCGATCTCGAACGCGTGCCCGAGCCCCAGCTGCCAGTCCTCGAGGCCCGCCTCCTTGGCGAAGAACTCGTTGAGGAGCTGACTGGTGGTCACCGTGTGGGCGGCCTCGACCGCGTCGGCGGTGGTGAGGTAGTTGTCCTCGCCGGTGTTGATGATGATGCCGGCCCGGGCGTGGACCTGCCGGCTGAAGCGCTGGTCGACGAAGGTGCGCACCGGGTTGATGTCGCGGAAGAGGATCCCGTACATCGAGTCGTTGAGCATCATGTCGAGGCGCTCCATGCCGGCGAGCGCCGCGATCTCGGGCATGCACAGACCGGAGGCGTAGTTCGTCAGCCGGATGTAGCGGCCCAGCTCCTTGCCCGACTCGTCGAGCGCCGCCCGCATCAGGCGGAAGTTCTCCTGGGTGGCATAGGTGCCCGCGAAGCCCTCGCGCGTCGCCCCCTCGGGGACGAAGTCGAGCAGGCTCTGCCCGGTCGAGCGGATCACGGCGATCACGTCGGCCCCCTCGCGGGCCGCCTGCTGGGCCTGCGGGATGTCCTCGTAGATGTCGCCGGTCGCGACGATGAGGTAGATCCACGGCTTGCGCGGGGCGTCGCCGAGCCGCTTGATCAACCGATCCCGCTCGACGCGGCGCTTGTCCATCAGCCGGATCCCCCGCCCGACCTGGGTGCGGGAGGCGCGTCGGGCGCGGTCGGCGTCCTTGCCCTCGGGCAGCCGGAACCGCACCGAGCCGGCGGAGGCCTTCTGGGCGAGGGTGGTCAGGTCGGCCGCCTCGCCGCGCAGCAGCGCGTCCCAGACGGGCAGCGCGACGCCGTGCTCGAGCCCGCCGTCGTCGGCGAGGTCGGCTCGGACGACGTCGGCCAGGCGGTTCACCCAGGGGGTGCCGTCAGGGTCGGCGCCCTGCAGCCCGGCGAGACGCAGGGTGGCTCGCTCGACCGAGACGGTCGTGTGCCGCTTCGCCATCGTGACGATCGGGCGGCCGGCCTTGCGGGCGAGCGCCCGCGCCTGCCGGACAGTGGCGGGATCGAGGTCGAGCTTGCCCTGTCGCCTCGCCATCACAGCCTCCTCTCGAACAGCTGCCGCACACCGGGGGTCTCGCGCACCAGCTCCAGGGCGTACGCCGCGTGGCCTGGCGCGTAGCCGTTCCCGACCAGCATGGTGACGTCCGCGGCGAGGCCTTCGGCGCCGAGGGCCGCGGCGGAGAAGGACGTGGCCATCGAGAAGAACACGACCGTCCCACCGTCGGCGGTCGCGAGGATCGCTCCGCCCTCGCAGCCGGGGACGTCGACGCAGACGACCGTCACGTCGGCCGGTCCTCCCGCGGCGGCGACCGCGTCGCGCAGCGCGATCGCGTCGCGAGCGTCGGCGACGACCACCTCGTCGGCGAGGCCGGACCCGCGCAGCAGCGCCGCCTCCTCGTCGTGGGGCACGACGCCGATGGTGTGCTTGGCACCGGCCCGACGAGCAGCCGCCAGGCTCAACGAGCCGGACTTCCCGGCGCCGCCGATCACGACCACCACGGGGTGCTCGCTCGAGCCACGTCCGGCGTCGACCACCCGGGCGGTGAGCGCAGGCGCGCCGCAGACGTCCATGACGGCCAGGCTGAGTCCGGTCGGGAGATCGTCGGGCAGGACCGCGGCGATCGAGCGGCCGAAGAGCACGGCGTAGCCGTCGCACGGCACCTGCTCACCCCGACCGTCCCAGCCGACCAGGTCGTCCTCGATCACCAGGGGCGTCAGCGTGAGCGAGACCAGGGTGGCGATCCGGTCGCCGACGGCCAGGCCGAGGGGCGACTCCGGACCGACCTCCTCGACCGTGCCGACGAGCATGCCGCCCGAGCCGGTCTCGGGGTTCTGCATCTTGCCGCGGGTGCGGACGATCTCGAGGACCTCGCTGCGGACAGCGTCGCCGTCTCCCCCGTGCTTGCGCTCGAGCTGGCGAAACGACGCGGCGTCGAGATTGAGCCGTTCGACGCGGACCCGGACCTCGTCGGGCCACAGCTCGCGGCGGGTGTCGAGTCGGTCGGCCGACTGGGGCAGCCGGGCGACTGCGCCGTCCGGGTCGTCCAGCACCCGGTGCAGGCCGATGGGATCGGTCGTCACGGATAGTCCTCCGTTGCGTTCGTGTTGGACAGCAAGATGTGCGGCGCGGCATTCGACATACCGGATGATCTTCTCCTACTCTGGCAGACGTGGCGTGGCCCACACAAACGACCCGCCCAGGAGGGGAACATGAGCATCGAGACGTCGATCGCCTCGCTGATCGAAGAAGAGTCCGGACAGCCCTACCCCTACGAGCGGGTCGAGCTGGTCGAGCCCGACTGGACCCGGTTCCCCGGCTGGCGCGACGTCTCGGCAGCGGACTGGGCCTCGGTCCAGTGGCAGCGCTCGCACTGCATCAAGAACGTCCGCCAGCTCCGCGAGCTGATGGGCGACCTCGTCGACGAGCGGTTCTACGCCGACCTCGAGCGCGACCAGGCCGAGCGGGCCACGATGTCGATGCTGGTGCCGCCGCAGATGCTCAACACGATGGTGCCGCACGCGTTGGACGATGGGGGGCCGACCGGTCCGGGGGCGCTGACCGAGGCGTTCTACGCCGATCCGGTCCGCCACTACATGATCCCGGTCTTCTCGGATCGACGCACCGACTTCTCCTCGCACCCGCACGCCACCCGTGACTCGCTCCACGAGCACGACATGTGGGTGGCCGAGGGCCTCACCCACCGCTACCCCACCAAGGTGCTGGCCGAGCTGCTGCCGACCTGCCCGCAGTACTGCGGGCACTGCACCCGGATGGACCTGGTCGGCAACTCCACCCCGACCGTCGACAAGCTGAAGTTCGTCGGCAAGCCGACCGACCGGATCGGCGACATGCTCGACTACCTGCGCACCACGCCGTCGGTGCGTGACGTGGTCGTCTCGGGTGGCGATGTGGCCAACATGCCGTGGCCGCGTCTCGAGGACTTCCTCACCCGGCTGCTGGAGATCGAGAACATCCGCGACATCCGGCTCGCCACCAAGGCACTGGTCGGTCTCCCCCAGCACTGGCTGCAGGACGAGGTCCGCGCGGGCATGGCCCGCGTCGCCGGCACCGCACGCGCGCGCGGCGTCTCGATCGCGATCCACACGCACGCCAACCACGCCAACTCGATCACCCCGCTGGTCGCGGACGCGTCGCGGGCGATGCTGGAGGCCGGCGTGCGCGACGTGCGCAACCAGGGCGTCCTGCTCAACGGCGTGAACGCCGACCCGCACGCGCTGCTCGACCTGTGCTTCCGACTCCTCGATGGCGCGCAGATCATGCCGTACTACTTCTACATGTGCGACATGATCCCGTTCTCGGAGCACTGGCGGGTCTCGGTCGCCGACGCCCAGCGCCTCCAGCACCACATCATGGGCTACCTGCCTGGGTTCGCGACGCCGCGGATCGTGTGCGACGTGCCGTTCGTCGGCAAGCGGTGGGTCCACCAGCTCGCCGACTACGACACCGAGCGCGGCATCTCCTACTGGACCAAGAACTACCGCACCTCGATCGAGACGGACTCCGCGGACGCCCTCGAGCGCACCTACGAGTACTACGACCCGATCCACACGCTCCCGGCCGCCGGCCAGGCGTGGTGGGCCGAGCACGCCGACCTCTCCGAGTCGGCGCTCAAGGCGGCCGAGGTGGCCGAGGCGTCACGGCGTACGGCGGCTCTGCAGGCCTGGTGACAGGCCTGTGACAGGCCTGGCGACGGGCGGGTCTCAGTAGGCCCGGCCGGGGTTCAGGATCCCGGTCGGGTCGAAGACCTGCTTGATGCCCGTCATCAGCTCCCGCTCGGTCCGGCCCACCATCCGCTCGAGGTGGGCGGTCTTGAGGACGCCGACACCGTGCTCGCCGCTGAGCGTGCCGCCGAGGTCGAGCGCGGCGGCGACGATGTCGTCGAACGCCGCACCCGCCCGCTCCCGCGCGCCGGGATCGGTGGGGTCGAAGACGATCGTGGGGTGCAGGTTGCCGTCGGCGGCGTGACCGAAGGTTCCGATCAGGACCCGGTGCTCGGCAGCGGTCGACTGGATGCGGCCGAGGAGCTGGGCGAGCCGGGCCACCGGGACGGCGACGTCGTCGAGGAGCACGGTGCCGAGCCGCTCCAACGCGGTCAGCGCCACCCGGCGGGCCTCCATCAACGCCGCGGCGTCGTCCTCGTCGTCGGAGCGGTACACCTCCGTGGCCCCCGCCGCGAGCGCGATCCGCTCGCAGGTCTCGGTCTCGGAGGCCGCGGTCGACCCGTCGCACTGGATGAGCAGCAGCGCACCGGACTCCTCGTCCAGCCCCATGTGGGTCATCTCGTTCACGGCACGCACCGTCGTGGCGTCCATCAGCTCGACGACGGCGGGCTGCGTGACGCCCCCGCAGGCCACGACCGCGTCGATCGCGGCCTCGACGGTGGGGAACTCCGCGACGACCGTCGCCACGCCGGCCGGGACGGGTCGCAGTCGCAGCTCCGCCTCGACGATCACGGCGAGCGTGCCCTCGGAGCCCACCAGCAACCGGGTCAGGTCCAGCCCGGCGACGTTCTTGCGCGTGGTGCTCCCGGTCTCGATGACCCGTCCGTCGGCCAGCACGGCCGTCAGGGACGCGACATGGTCGGCGGTGACGCCGTACTTGGTGCAGCACATCCCGCCGGCGTTGGTCGCGAGGTTGCCGCCCAGGGTGGAGATGGCGCGGCTGCCGGGGTCGGGGGCGTACCACAGTCCGTGGCGCCGCGCGGCTGCGTCGAGGTCGGCGTTGATGACCCCGGCCTGCACCCGTGCGGTGCGACCGGCGACGTCGAGGTCGAGGATCCGGTCCATCCCGGCCAGGCTCAGCACGATGCCTCCGTCGAGGGCGTTGGCGCCCCCGGCCAGCCCGCTGCCGGCCCCCCGGGTCACGACGGGCACGCCCGCGCGGTGCGCGACCCGCAGGGTCGCCTGCACGTCCTCGACCCCGGCCGCGCGGACGACCGCCGCCGGCTCACCCGCCGGGGCGAGCATGCACTGGTCATGGCGGTAGCCGGCCGTCGAGTCGGGCTCGGACAGCACCCGCTCCCCCACTGCGGCCCGCAGCTGCTCGACGAGGTCGCTCATGAGTCCTGCCGTTCGGCGTAGAAGCCGGTGACGTGGCTCGTGATGAGCGCGGCCGCCAGGTCGGGGTCGCCGCATGCGGCGGCCGCCACGATGGCCCGGTGCTCGGCGGCGAGCGAGGCCAGCACGGCGGTGCGGTCCGTGTGCTGCTCGAGCGCGTCGAGGAGGTAGCCGGAGATGGCGTCGCGCAGCACCGCGATCACCAGCCCCATCGCCTTGTTGCCGCCGGCGTGGGCGAGCCGCACGTGGAAGTCGACGTCGGCCTCCTGGAACGCCACGTGGTCCCCGCGGGCGGCGGCCTCGTCCATGGAGTCGAGGAGCGCGTGGATCTCCGGCGGGATGCTGGTGACGTGACGCACCGACTCGGCCTCGACGAGCACGCGCAGCGCCACCAGGTCCCCCAGGGGGATCGCACCGGCGAGCACCGCCGTGCTCAGGGCGACGCCGGCACCGTCCGCGGCCCGCTCGTGGGTGACTCGCGGTCGCGCGGTCGACACCGTGTCGGCACCGCTCACCAGCCCGCTGGCCTGGAGCACCCGCAGAGCCTCGCGCACCGTGGACCGTCCGACACCGAAGGAGCGCGCCAGCTCGGCCTCCGTGGGGAGCTCGCTGCCCGCCGGGATGGAGCCGTCCAGGATCGCGGCGCGCAGGCGGCCGGCGACCTCGAGGCTCAGGGGCGCCCGCACGACCGGAGAGATGCTCATGGTCCCGACCATAGCCCAGACCTTGACTGCTTGTCAGACAAGCAGTTCACTACCGGGTGAGCCCCGTCACCGATCCCGGACGACGGCCACGTCGACAGCCCAGGAGGCCTCCCATGACCGACACCCTCGAGCTCGACCCGACGACCACCGCGGTCGTGCTGATCGAGTACCAGAACGACTTCACGACCGCAGGCGGCGTGCTCCACGACGCCGTCTCGGGCGTGATGGACTCGACCGACATGCTCGCGAAGTCGGTCGAGGTGGCCCGGGCGGCCCGCGCCGCCGGCGCGACCGTGATGCACGCGCCGATCTCGTTCGCCGAGGGATACCACGAGATCTCCAGCCATCCCTACGGCATCCTGGCCGGGGTCGTGAACGGCAAGGCGTTCATCAAGGGCGGGTGGGGCGCCGAGATCGTCGACGTGCTCGCGCCCCAGGACGGCGACATCGTGGTCGAGGGCAAGCGCGGGCTGGACACGTTCGCGAGCACCAACCTGGACTTCATCCTGCGCAGCAAGGGGATCTCGACGATCATCCTTGGCGGCTTCCTGACCAACTGCTGCGTCGAGTCCACGATGCGCACCGGCTACGAGAACGGCTACCAGGTCATCACGCTCAGCGACTGCGTCGCAGCGACGTCGCAGGCCGAGCACGACAACGCGCTGGCCTACGACTACCCGATGTTCTCCACCCCGGTGACCGCCGCGGACGTCATCGCGGCCCTGTCCTGAGCTACCCCTGTCCTGAGCTGCCCCGGTCCTGAGCGGCCCTGTCTGAGCGGCCCTGTCTGAGCGGCCCTGTCTGAGCGGCCCCCTGCCCTGGGCGCGGGCCTGTCCTCGGGGGGCCGCGCGGCCGCGTCAGTCGACCGGGCGGTTCTCGTAGGGGGTCGAGAGCACGATCGTGGTGCGGGTCGAGACGTTCGCATCCGCGCGCACCCGGGCCAGCAGGTCCTCGAGCGCGCTCGGCGTCGCGACGCGGACCTTGAGGATGTAGGACTCGTTCCCGGCGACCGACCAGCACGACTCGATCTCGGTGATCCCTCGCAACCGCTCCGGGGAGTCGTCGGGCTGGGACGGGTCGATCGGGCGGATCGAGATGAAGGCGGTCAGGGGCAGCCCGAGCTGTTCGTGGTCGACGATCGCGGCGTACCCCGTGATCAGGCCGCGGGCCTCGAGCCGCTTGACCCGCTGATGGACCGCCGAGGTGGACAGGCCGGTCGCCTTCCCGAGGTCGGTGAACGACATCCGGCCGTCGCCGGCGAGCAGCCCCAGGATCTTGCGATCGGTGCCTTCGAGCTCTGACTGGGTCACGCGGAGAGACTAGCCGCCCGTGGCAGGATGCGGGTCGTGACCGACCAGCCCGGACGACTGATGCTCCTCGACACCGCCTCGATGTACTTCCGGGCGTTCTACGGCGTCCCGGAGATCACCGGGCCGGACGGGACCCCGGTCAACGCGGTGCGCGGGCTGCTGGACTTCATCTCGCGGCTGGTCGGCGACTACCGGCCGAGCGATCTGGTCTGCTGCTGGGACAACGACTGGCGTCCCCAGTGGCGGGTCGACCTGCTGCCGTCCTACAAGGGCCACCGGGTCGTGGCCGAGCGGACCGGGGTGCCGGACGTCGAGGAGGTCCCCGACCCTCTCGAGGTGCAGATCCCGATCATCCTCGACGTCCTGGACGCCTTCGGCATCACCGTCGTGGGCGCGGACGGCTACGAGGCCGACGACGTGATCGGCTCGTTCGCGGCACAGGCGCAGCAGCCGGTCGACATCGTGACCGGCGACCGCGACCTCTTCCAGCTCGTCGACGACGAGCGCGACGCACGGGTCCTCTACATCGCCCGTGGCGTCGGCAGGCACGAGCGGGTCACCAACGACTGGGTGCGCGACAAGTACGGCATCGACGCCCACCAGTACGCCGACTTCGCCACGATGCGTGGCGACGCCTCCGACGGGCTCCCCGGCGTCCCCGGGGTCGGCGAGAAGACGGCCGCGACGCTGCTGGCCCGCTTCCACGACATGGACGGCATCATCGCGGCGGCCGGGGACCCGGAGTCGGGCATGGGGCCGGGCCCCCGCGGCAAGATCAAGGCCGCTGCGGCCTACCTCGCCGTCGCCCCGCAGGTCGTGGCGGTCGCCCGCGACATCGACCTCGGCGCACCTCCGACCGCGCTCCCCCGCGAGCCGCAGGACCTCGCCCGGGTCGCCGAGCTCGGCAGCCGGTGGGGCATCGAGAGCCCCGTCCAGCGGCTCACCGAGGTGCTCTGCTCGCGCTAGCCGGATGCGGGGGTCGCTCCTTGGACCGGTCGTAGGCTGGAGGTCATGACTCAGATCGCGATCGTCGGAGGCAACGGCCAGGTGGCCCGCCAGCTCATCCACGTGCTCCGCAGGGCCGACCATGAGCCGGTCGCACTCGTGCGCAACGAGGACTACCGGGCCGACCTGGAGAGCCGTGGCGCCCAGGTCCGGCTGCTCGACATCGAGCAGCAGGACGCCGACGGGTTCGCTGCGGCGTTCGAGGGGTGCGGTGCCGTCGTGTTCGCGGCCGGTGGCGGGGCGGACGGCAACATCGAGCGCAAGCGCACCGTGGACCTCGAGGGCTCGCTGAAGTCGATCGAGGGCGCCGAGAAGGCCGGCATCGAGCGCTTCGTCCAGATCTCCGCGATCAGCGTCGACGACCCGCTGCCGCCCGACGTCGGCGAGGTCTGGCAGGCCTACGTCGTCGCGAAGCGCGACGCGGACGCCGCGCTGCGTGCGAGCGGACTGAAGTGGACGATCATCCGCCCGGGCCGCCTGACCGACGACCCGGGCACCGAGAAGGTGTCGCTCGGCCCCGACGTCGCCCGCGGCGACGTCACCCGCGCCGACGTCGCCTCCGTGGTGGCCGCCGTGCTCGACGTGGACGCCACCATCGGGAAGCAGTGGAACCTCGTGAACGGCGACGTGCCGGTCCACGAGGCCGTTCAGTCGGCCTCGGCCAGCGACGAGTAGGCCACCACGCCGCGTCGGAGCCGGCGCACCACCTCGCGGGCGTTCTCGCGCAGCGGCGTCGGCCCGGCCGCGTTCGCGACCTGGCCCGCCAGGTCGATGAGCTGCTTGACCCACCGCACGAAGTCACCGGCGGCGAGGTCGCTGACCAGGAGGACGTCGTCGAGCTCGTCGCCCTCTGCCCAGCGGTAGGCGACCCAGGCGAAGCCCAGGTCGGGCTGGCGGAGGAAGTCGAGACGATGGTCGCGCTCCAGGGCGTCGAGCGCGCCCCACAGCTTCACCATCTCGCCGATGACCTCGCGCACCTCCCCGCCCGGGATCCGCGGGGAGGACGCGTCGTCGGGTCGACGAGCCTCGAACACCAGCACCGACAGCACGGCGGCCAGGCCCGACGGGTCGAGGTCGTCCCACAGTCCGGTCCGGATGCACTCGGCCGCGACGAGGTCGAGCTCGGAGTAGAGGCGCATCAGGTGCCTGCCGCGGTCGGTGACCGCCTCGCCGTCGAGGTAGTCCAGCGCCGCGAGCACGTCGCAGACCCGGTCGAACTGCCGGGCGACGGTGTTGGTGCGCTGCTCGACGCGGCGCTCGAGCGTCCTCGCGTCACGATCGAGCTTGAAGTAGCGCTCCGACCAGCGGGCGTGGTCCTCGCGCTCGGGGCAGTCGTGGCACGGATGCACCTTGAGCGCGGCACGCAGCCGCGCGATCTCCTCGTCGACGTGGGTCGGCACCCGGTCGCGTCCCCCGCTCTGCCGCCCTGGGGGCGGCGGGGTGAGGTCGTGGGTGCGCGAGCGCAGGGCCGAGGCCAGGTCGCGACGCATCTGCGGGTTGCGACCGTTGAAGCTCTTGGGAACTCGCAGCCTGGCCAGCGAGACCACCGGGGTCGGGAAGTCGATCATCGCCAGCCGACGCGCCTGCCGGTCGGCCGTCACGACGTAGGGCCGCGGCCCCTCGGGCGACCAGCCCGGGTCCACGACCACGGCGTAGCCGGCGAACTTCCCGGTCGGCACCATGATCACGTCGCCCGGCTTGAGCACCCGCAGCGACTCCAGCGCCTCGTCGCGCCGATCCGCCTTCCGCGCCCGGCTGGCGCCCTTCTCGGCCTCGCTGATCTGCCGCCGCAGGTCGGCGTACTCCATGAAGTCGCCGAGGTGGCAGGTCGCCGCCTCGCGGTAGCCGTCGAGCGCGTCCTGCGCCTTGCGCAGCTGACGGGCCAGTCCGACGACGGCCTTGTCGGCCTGGAACTGCGCGAACGACTGCTCCAACAGCTCGCGCGATCGGGCCCGGCCGAACTGGTGGACCAGGTTGACCGCCATGTTGTACGACGGTCGGAAGGACGACCTCAACGGATAGGTCCGCGTCGAGGCCAGACCGGCGACCTCCCGGGGGTCCGTGCCAGGCTGCCAGAGCACGACCGCGTGACCCTCGGTGTCGAGGCCGCGTCGCCCGGCCCGCCCGGTCAGCTGGGTGAACTCCCCCGGCGTGATCGCCGCGTGCGTCTCACCGTTCCACTTCGAGAGCTTCTCGAGCACCACCGTCCGGGCCGGCATGTTGATGCCGAGCGCGAGGGTCTCGGTCGCGAAGACGACCTTGCACAGGCCGCGCACGTAGAGCTCCTCGACGCACTGCTTGAAGGCGGGCAGCATCCCGGCGTGGTGCGCCGCCACTCCGCGGGTCAGCCCGTCGAGGAAGTCGTGATAGCCGAGCACGTGCAGGTCCTCGGGCGGCAGGTGGGAGCAGGCCTCCTCGACGAACGCATAGATCGCGTCGCGCTCCTCGGGGGTCGTCAGCCGCACGCCGCTGCTGAGGCACTGGGTCACCGCTGCGTCGCAGCCGACCCGGCTGAAGATGAACACGATCGCCGGGAGCAGCCGCTTGCGGTCCAGCTGCTCGATGACGTCGGGGCGGCTCGGGATCCAGACCCGTCGGCCGTTGCCGACATTGCGCTGGCCGTCCCTCCCCTGTCCGCCACGGCCCTGGCCGGGCTTGCCCTTGCCTCGGGGCGATCGACGGTCGCGGACCCGGTTGCTCGCCCAGTCGTCCCGGGCGACCTTGAGGAGCTCGTCGTTGACCGGCGCCCCCTCCTTGACGAAGCCGGCCGCGGCATCCACGTCGGAGGAGGCGAACAGGTCCAGGACCCGGCGTCCGACCATCACGTGCTGGTACAGCGGGACGGGCCGGCGCTCCTCGACGATCGTGTGGGTGTCGCCGCGGACGGTCTCCAGCCACTCGCCGAACTCCTCGGCGTTCGAGACCGTGGCCGAGAGCGACACCAGGGCCACCGACTCCGGGAGGTGGATGATGACCTCCTCCCACACGGCGCCACGGGAGCGGTCGGCCAGGTAGTGGACCTCGTCCATCACCACGAAACCGAGACCCAGGAGGGTCCGCGACCCGGCGTACAGCATGTTGCGCAGCACCTCGGTCGTCATCACGACGATCGGCGCCTCGCCGTTGACGGAGTTGTCCCCCGTCAGCAGCCCGACCTGGTCGGCACCGTAGCGCGCGACCAGGTCGTTGAACTTCTGGTTCGACAGTGCCTTGATCGGCGTCGTGTAGAAGCACTTGCGCCCGGTCTGGACGGCGAGATGGATGGCGAACTCGCCGACGATGGTCTTCCCGGACCCGGTGGGGGCCGCGACGAGGACACCGCGACCGTCCTCGATGGCGCGACAGCCCTCGAGCTGGAAGGGGTCGAGCGGGAAGTCGTAGAGCGACTGGAAGTCGCGCAGCACCGGGTGCTGACGGTGCTTGCGGTAGTCGGCGTACCGCTCGGACGGGGTCAGGTCGTCCGAGGTCGTCATGGCGGCAAATCTACGCGAGCACGGTGAGCGCCCCGGCGGCGCACGCCACGGTCAGCGGCAGCGCACCGAAACGCTCGCCGTCGGCGTAGGAGACGATCCTGGGCGCGGCGACCGTCACCGAGCGGACCCGATGGTGCTCGTAGGCCGGGTGGGTCGTGTGGGTGCCCTTGAAGAGCTTGGGGTAGGTCCGGATCAGGGCCGGCTTGCTCATCGGCTTGATGATCACCACGTCCAGGAGGCCGTCGTCGAGGACCGCGCCCTCGGTGATGCGCAGACCTCCCCCGAACGACGGACCGTTCCCGACCGCCACGAGCATCGCCTCGAGGGTGCGCACGTCGCCGTCGAGGTCGAGGGTGTACGGGATCGGCTCGAACGTGCGGAGCTCGGCGACGGTGGCGATGTTGTAGCGCATCTGACCGCGGGGCCAGGTCATCCGGTTCGCCCGCTCATTGACGATCGCGTCGAACCCGGCGGCCAGCACCGTGACGAAGTACCTCGTGCCGCAGCGCGCGAGATCGATGGTGCGCGGGGAGCCGGTCAGCAGGCGCTCGGCGGCGGCGACCGGGTCCCGGCGCGGCAGGTCGAAGTAGCGCGCCATGTCGTTGCCGGTGCCGGCCGGGATCAGCGCGATCGGCGTGCCCGTGCCGGCGGTCGCCTGGACCCCGAGGTGCGCCAGACCGTCGCCGCCGACCAGCACGAGTGCATCGGTGCCCCCGGCGACCACGTCACGGGCCAGATCGAGCGCCTCGTCGGCGTCGCGGCCCTCGATGGTGCGGACGTCGATCCCGGCGGCGCGCAGGCGGGCCGCCGCGGCGTCTCGGTACCGCCCGCCGCGCCCCTTGCCCGAGGTCGGGTTCGTCAGGAGCGTGATGCTCCGCAGGCCGGTGCCGCCGTGCGACTGGGTCACGGCGAGAGACTAGGCCCTCGAGGTGCCGATCCGCAGCCGGACGGAGTAGTGGTCCGGCGAGGCTCCCACCGCCTTCGCCAGGCGACTCATGGCGTCCAGGACCAGGTCGGCGGTGAAGGCGGTGCCCGGCACCGCGAGCGTGACCCGTCCGTCGATCTCGACGACCAGCACCTGGCCGTGCCGCCAGGCCTGGTGCGCGTCGTG
Source organism: Nocardioides sp. (assembly GCA_049593675.1). Taxonomy (GTDB): domain Bacteria; phylum Actinomycetota; class Actinomycetes; order Propionibacteriales; family Nocardioidaceae; genus Nocardioides. The sequence goes on along the minus strand of JBAWHI010000111.1, from coordinate 5,848 downwards.
GCGGGTCGCCTCGTCGGCCACGGCGACCGGGTAGGCCTCGTCGACCGCGAGCAGGTCGCAGGGCACGGACGTGCGTCCCTCGGCGGTGAGGGTCCCCGCGACGTCGTAGCCGCGGCGCAGCCCGGACTCGGTGGTCCAGGTGACGTCGTCCTCGCCGAGCCACTCGGGGAGGTCGAAGGGGTCGACGGGCGCGAAGGTGCGGGTCACAGGGGCGATACCTCGTCGTCGCTCCACTGCTCCCCCGCGGCGGCGCGCCTGCCGCGGGCCCGGTCGACGGTCCGGGCGATGAGCTCGGCGACGAAGAAGAGCACGAGCATCGGGAGCGCGAGCATCACCATCGAGAACGGGTCGGTCGACGGGGTCGCGACGGCTGCGAAGACGAACGTGCCGAGCACGATCCAGGGCCGGTAGCGGCCCAGCTGCTTGCCCGACACGATGCCGGCGAGGTTCAGCATGATCACGAACAGCGGGATCTCGAAGGCGATGCCGAAGACGAGCAGCATCCGGGTCAGGAAGCTGAAGTACTCACCGAACTCGACCAGGTTGGCCAGCCCGTCGGGCGTGAACCCGATGAGGACCTCGAGCCCGCGTGGCAGGACGTAGTAGCCGGTGAGCACGCCGATCATGAACAGCGGCCCGGCGATCGCGGCGAAGATCCGGGTCCACTTCTTCTCCGAGTCGTGCAGGCCGGGCATGGTGAACGCCCAGATCTGGTAGAGCCAGTACGGACTGGACACGACGATCGCCGCGATGCCGCACAGCTTGAGCTGCAGCATCAGGGGGCCGGTGGCCCCCTTGATGTAGGCCTCGGTGCGCACCGACTCGCCGAGCACCTCCCGCGCGTCGTTGTAGGGCGCCAGGACCAGGTCGAGCAGCTGGTCGTAGAAGAACAGCGCGATGAGGAACGCCACGACCAGGCACAGCGTCGACTTCAGCAGCCGGGCGCGGAGCTCGCGCAGATGGTCCGAGAGCGCCATCCGGCCGTCCGAGCCCACCGGGTGGCGCGGACGCCCGGAGAAGTAGTCGAAGACTCCGCTCAGCGACGACAACGTGGGAGCGGGGTCTCAGGCGCCGTCGGGGCGGTTGAGGCCCTCACGCTCGGCGTCGAGCGCCGCCTGGCGCGCGTCGAGATCGGCCTGCCGCGCCTCGATCTCGCGCTGCTCGGGGGTCTGCTGCGCCGTCGGCGTCGCCCCCTCCTCGTCGTCGTCCAGCAGGCCCTTGGTCTCGGCCTTGAAGATGCGCAGGGCGCGGCCACTGCCTCGGGCGAGGTCCGGGAGCTTGGTGGCGCCGAACAGCAGGATGACGATGCCGAGGATGATGAGCAGCTCGGTGGTGCCGAGGCTGCCGATGAGCGGAAGCATGGGGATCCTCACGGACGATGGACGAACACGATCATCCTACGCCGCCCGGCCCGTAGAGGCTGAGCGTGTCACGTGCCCGATCGATGAACGAGCGGTCCAGCTCCGGTGGTCCGACCACCCGGGCGTGCGGCGCCAGGCGCAGCAGCAGCCGCTGCAGCCACAGCTCGTCGGCCACCAGCAGGTCCACCTCGAGGACATCTCCGCGACGTCGCCGGACCGCCTCCACCGGGTAGTACTCGACGATCCAGCGGGCCTCCGGCTCCACCAGGAGCGTCACCGGGCGGGTGTCCGCCGCGCGCGTGAACATGCCCTCCCCGAGGTCGCGCGGCTCCTCCGGAGCCGTCTCGATCGCCTCGTCGAGCACCACCGCCTGCTGGATCCGGTCCAGCCGGAACAGCCGCGGCGCCTCCGCGCTGTGGCACCACGCGTCGAGGTAGGCGAAACCGTGGGCCGTGACGACGCCGCGCGGGTCGACGGTGCGCTCGGACTGCTCGTCGCGGCTCGGCACGTAGTAGGTGAGCCGGACCTGGCGCTGGCGCGCGACCGCATCCTGCAGGTCCGCCTCCAGCCGCGCCTGGTCCAGCCGGTGGGGGTCGTCCTCGCCCGGATCGATCTGCAGCGCGGCCGAGCCCTGCGCCGCCGCCGCCTCCAGCTTGGCCAGGGCGCGGTCGACGACCTCGCGGGTGTCCTCGCGCGCGCCCGCACGCAGGGCGCGGAGCGCGACGATGATCGCGGTCGCCTCGGTCGGCGTCAGCCGGAGCGGACGAGCCAGGTAGTCGGCATTCGAGACCCGGATCACCCCGTCGGCCTCGGGACCCTCCAGGGCATCCAGGTCGACGTCGATCAGGTCGTCGGGGAACCCGCCCGGGAGCCCGCACATGAGCAGCACCTTGAGGTCGCCGAGCAGCTGGTCCTGCGGTACGCCGAGGTCGGTCGCCGCCTGATCCAGGCGCACCTGGCCGTGGGTGTGCAGGTAGGGCACCAGGGTCAGCAGCCGGGCGACCTGGTCCTTGGCCCCGGACGGAGCGGGAGTGCTCATGCGGAGGCCTCCACGACGGCGCTCAGCCGGCGCACGACCTCGGCGCGCAGCTCGTCGGGCTGCTCGACGTACACCGCGTCGGCGTAGCCGAGCAGCTCGCCGGCGGCGCCGTCGCCGCGGGTGAGCACGAGCCGGTCCCAGCTCGTGCGACGGTCCGGTCCGACCACGCCCTGCTCCACCGACTCGGCGTCGCGCCGCAGCCAGAGTCCGGCGCCCTCGCGCACCAGCAGGGTGATCCTGGTGGTCCGGGGCGGCGGCGCGAGCCGCATCGTGGTCGCTCGCACGTCGGTGCCGGCGGGCACGTCGTAGGACCCGGGACGGCCCTTCTTGCGTGCCGCGCCTTCGACGCGGGAGAGCCGGAACACGCGCTCCTCGCCCCGGTCGCTGTCGAGGCCCACGACGTACCACCGCCCGGAGTAGCGCACCACACCCCACGGCTGGAGGTGGCGGGTGGTCGCCTCCGTGGCGCCGGAGCGGCGATAGTCGAACTCGACCGGGATTCGCTCCTGGACCGCCTCCCAGAACACATCGAACGAGGGTTCGTCGGCGCTCAGGCGGGGCTGGGCGATCTCCAGCTGCGAGACGTCGGTCGCGATGCCGAGCGCGGTCAGCTTGCGCACGGCCTCGGTGGTGGCCTCGGCGAGCCGGGCGTGCTCCCACACCCGGGTCGCCAGGCCGATCACCGCCGCCTCGTCGGCGGTCAGCGAGATGTCGGGCAGCGCGAGCTCGTCGGCGCGGATCCGGTAGCCCGGCTCGTCGTCGAAGTAGGCGTCCATGTTGCCCACCTCGATGGGGACGCCGAGGCTGCGCAGCTCCTCCTTGTCACGCTCGAACATCTTCTCGAACGCGTCCGTGGAGGAGTCCGGGTAGAGGATCGCCCGGATCCGCTCCTTGGGCACGAAGTGCCGCTGGACGAGGAGCATGATGAGCAGGTTGAGCAGGCGTTCGCTCTTCTGCACGGCCAACTCGTCCTCCAGGACCTGCTCGGCCCGACCTGGTTGCGCGGGCTACTTCGCCGACTTGATGTCGACGACGAAGTAGAGCGTGCTGTTCGGCGGGATGTCGGGGTTGCTCTCATCCGCACCGTAGCCGAGCTCCGGCGGGATCTGGAGCAGCACGCGCGACCCGACCTTGAGCCCGGAGAGCCCGTAGGTCCAGCCCTGCACGACGTTCTGCAGGCCGAAGGGCACCGGGTCCTTGGAGTAGCTCTCGTCGAAGGGCTTCTTCGCGTCGTAGACCTGGCCGAGGTAGTCCGCGGTGACCGTCATGGTCTCGGTGACGACCTTGCCGTTGCCCTCCTTGACGACGCTGCGGAGCAGCTCGCCCTCAGGGTCCGGCTTCTCGACGCCGGCGAAGTCCAGTCCGACGACGTCCCCGCCCTTCTCGACGACCTTCGGCATCTGGGACTGCGGGACGTCCTGCGGCTCCGGCGGCGTGTACTTCTCCATCAGGTCCACGATGATCAGGACGGTGTCCTTGTTGCCGATCTCGAGGTTCGGGTTGCCGCTGGGGCCGAACGCCTCCTCGGCCGTGGTGGTCACCGCCACGCGCGAGCCGATCTTCTGGCCCAGCACCGCGTCCTTGAAGACCGGGCTGAGGTCGTCGCTCGCGGTCACCTGCTCCGGCTGACCGGCCTCGTGGCCGCTGTAGGCCACGTCCTCGGTCGTGCCGTTGCCGATCCACAGGTAGGCCTCGACGACGTCACCGTCGGCCAGCTCCTCACCGTCGCCCTCGGTGACCACGGTCGTCTCGGTCTCGTCGGTCTCGAGCTCGCCGTTCCACTCGACCTCCGGCTCCTCGCCGAGGTCGCCACTGATGGCGATGCCGTTCACGGTGTCGGATCCCGACCCGCTGTCGGAGTCCCCGTCGTCGCCGCAGGCGACCAGGGTGGAGGCCAGGACCAGCGGGACCAGCAGGGCGGAGAGGCGTCGAAGACGTCGAGACACAGGGAATCACCAATCGGTTCGGGGCGGTACAGCGCGGCAACCCTAGCCGCCGTGCCTGAAGGGTTCCTGATCGGCGTCTGGGAGGAGCGGGGTTGATCACATCCCGTCGATCAGCCGCTGCACCCGCTCGTCGTAGGCCCGGAACGGGTCCTTGCAGAGCACGGTGCGCTGCGCCTGGTCGTTGAGCTTGAGGTGCACCCAGTCGACGGTGAAGTCGCGGCGCCGCTCCTGGGCGCGGCGGATGAACTCGCCACGCAGCCGGGCCCGGGTGGACTGCGGCGGCACCGACTTGGCCTCGAAGACCTTCAGGTCGGTGGTCACCCGGGCGACCGCTCCGCGCTTCTCGAGCAGGTAGTAGAGCCCGCGACCGCGGTGGATGTCGTGGTAGGCGAGGTCGAGCTGAGCGATCCGAGGGTGCCCGAGCGGCAGGCCGTGCTTGGCGCGGTACTGCTCGATGAGCTTCCACTTGATGACCCAGTCGATCTCCCGGTCGACCAGGCCCAGGTCGTCGGACTCGACGGCCTTGAGGCCCCGCTCCCACAGGTCGAGCGCCTGCTCGATCACGGGCGTGCTGATCTCGCGGCGATCGACGAAGTCACGGGCCTTGGAGAGGTACTCCTGCTGGATGTCGAGCGCGCTGGCCTCGCGACCGTTGGCGAGCCGGATCTTGCGGCGCCCGGTGACGTCGTGCGAGATCTCCCGGATCGCCCGGATCGGGTTCTCCATCGTGAGGTCGCGCATCACCACGCCCTCCTCGATCATCCGCAGCACCAGGTCGCAGCTGGCCACCTTGAGCATCGTGGTGGTCTCGCTCATGTTGCTGTCGCCGACGATCACGTGGAGGCGGCGATACTTCTCGGCGTCCGCGTGCGGCTCGTCGCGGGTGTTGATGATGGGCCGGCTGCGCGTGGTGGCGCTGGAGACGCCCTCCCAGATGTGCTCGGCACGCTGGCTGACCGAGTAGGACGCGCCGCGCGGCGTCTGGGTGATCTTGCCGGCGCCGACCACGATCTGCCGGGTCACCAGGAACGGGATCAGCACATCCGCGAGACGGGAGAACTCCCCCGCCCGCCCGACCAGGTAGTTCTCGTGGCACCCGTAGGAGTTGCCGGCGGAGTCGGTGTTGTTCTTGAACAGGTAGATCTCGCCCGCGATGCCCTCGTCGTGCAGCCGCTGCTCGGCGTCGAGGAGCAGCCCCTCCAGGACCCGCTCCCCCGCCTTGTCGTGGGTGACCAGCTCGATGATGTCGTCGCACTCCGGCGTGGCGTACTCGGGGTGGCTGCCCACGTCGAGGTAGAGGCGGGCGCCGTTGCGCAGGAAGACGTTGCTGCTGCGGCCCCAGCTGACGACCTTGCGGAACAGGTAGCGCGCAACCTCGTCGGGGCTGAGCCGACGCTGACCCTTGAACGTGCACGTCACGCCGTACTCGTTCTCGATGCCGAAGATCCGCCGGTCCATGACCAGAGCCTACGGTGCGCCGGGAAGTCCGCGAGGGACTGCCG
>JBAWHI010000110.1:0-16985 GCA_049593675.1 Nocardioides sp. | reverse complement strand
GCGGGGACGTAGGCCCCGCCGGCGGTGCAGGAGCCCATCACGCTGGCGATCTGCGGGATCCCGGCGGCCGACAGGTTGGCCTGGTTGAAGAAGATCCGGCCGAAGTGCTCGCGGTCGGGGAAGACCTCGTCCTGCATCGGCAGGAACGCTCCCCCGGAGTCCACGAGGTAGACGCACGGCAGCCGGTTCTCGGCGGCGACGGTCTGCGCCCGCAGGTGCTTCTTGACCGTCATCGGGTAGTAGGTGCCGCCCTTGACGGTCGCGTCGTTCGCGACGACGACGACCTCACGACCGCTCACCCGGCCGATGCCGGTGACGACGCCGGCGCTGGGCACCGGCGTCGCGCCGGGCTCGCCGTACATCTCGGACGCCGCCAGCGGGCTCAGCTCCAGGAACGGGCTGCCGGGGTCCAGCAGCCGGTCCACCCGGTCGCGCACCAGCAGCTTGCCCCGGTCGGTGTGCTTGGTCCGGGCTGCCTCGCTGCCGCCCTGCCGCGCGACCTCGAGCCGCTCGCGGAGCTGGTCGACGAGCTCTCTCATCTGACTCACCCCCTCAGGTTAGCGATCATTAACCTGGGGGTCCACCGTCCGCCGCACCGTCGCGGGGCACGGCCCGGCGGCGCACGGAACATTCCGGCGACAGCCGCCGTTAGGACGACCATGACTGCCGTCGCACTGACCACCGATACCTTCGAGCAGACCGTCGTCGAGAACGACATCGTCCTCGTGGACTTCTGGGCGTCCTGGTGTGGACCGTGCGTCCAGTTCGCGCCGATCTTCGAGGCCGCCGCGGAGAAGCACGACGACGTCGTCTTCGGCAAGGTCGACACCGAGGCCGAGCAGAGCCTCGCCGCGGCCGCGCAGATCACCTCGATCCCGACGCTGATGGCCTTCCGCGACGGCATCTTGGTCTTCGCCCAGCCCGGCGCCCTGCCCGCCCCCGCGCTGGAGCAGGTCATCACCGCGGTCAAGGACCTCGACATGGAGGACGTCCGCCGCCAGATCGCCGAGCAGCAGGCCGGCGAGCAGCCCGAGGGCGGCCAGCCGGACGGCTCCTGAGCCGAGGCGGTCTCCCGGCTGCTGGAGTCGAGCCCGGAGCCGGTTAACACCCACTAACCTGGACCCATGAGCCGTCGCACCCAGATCCTGGAGACGGCGGCCGAGCTGTTCGCATCCCGGGGCTACCACGGCGTCTCGGTGGCCGACCTCGGCGCCGCGTGCGGCATCTCGGGCCCGGCGCTCTACAAGCACTTCTCGTCCAAGCAGGCGATGCTCGCCGAGATGCTGGTCTCGATCAGCGAGGAGCTGCTGCGCGTCGGACGGGAGCGGGTCGGCGAGTCCGACGGCCCCGAGGCCGCGCTCGCCGCGCTGGTCGACTGGCACGTCGAGTTCGCGCTGCGCCACCGGCCGCTGATCGTGGTCCAGGACCGCGACTGGGAGTCGCTGCCCGTCGACGCCCGCGAGCAGGTCCGCGCCCTGCAGCGCGAGTACGTCGACCTGTGGGCCGCCGAGCTCCGGCTCCTCGACCCGGACCTGGACCTGCCCACCGCCCGGGCGATGGCGCACGCGGCCTTCGGACTCATCAACTCCACACCGCACAGCGCCCTGCTCGCCGACGAGCAGATGCGCGAGGTGCTGACCCGGATGGCACTCGGGGCGCTCAGCTGACGCCGGGGCCGACCTCGGGGCTGGTCTCGGGGCTGGCCTCGGGACCGGCCTCGGGACCGAGATCCTCGAGCAGGCGCGCGGCATAGAGCGCCGCCTCCAGCCCGGCGTCCAGGTCGACGTCGTCGCTCGCGCCGGACGGAGCATCAGCGGCCCGCGCGTGCAGTCGGGCCAGCAGGTCGTCGCGCTCCAGCCCCCGCAGCTGCAGCAGCACGAAGGGGTCGGCCTCGATCAGCCAGGTGAGCTGCTGGAGCACCGCCAGCGCGTGCGCGCAGGGGTCGGCCCAGTGGTCGCAGGTGCAGCTCGCGCCGAGCTCCCCGCCGTACGGCAGCAGCTCGACGCCGGCCTCCTCGGCGTGCTCGACCAGCCCGTGCGGCAGCTCGCCGGCCAGCAGCGCGGCGATCCGGCCGGCCTCCGCCGCGATCGTCTCGACCAGCGCCTCGCGGTCCGGGGTGCCGAGGACGGGCACCGTGCCCGAGACGGTCCAGAGCCCGCGGCGGTCCTCGACGGCGGCGACGTAGCGGCCGGACCCGGTGGCGATCTGACCGACGTGGCCACCCCGTGCGAGCGCGCGGCCGGCGCGCAGGTCCGCCTCGGCGTACGCCGCCTCCTCGACCGCCCGCACCCAGGCCTTGCCCCACCAGCTGGTGGCCCAGGCGCCACGGCGGGGTGGCACCCGCGGGTGCAGCACGGTCGCGGTCACGGGTCGTCCAGGGCGTCGGGACGCAGGGCCACGAGGTCACGGAGCTCGTCGTTGCTGAGCTCGGTGAGCGCCGCCTCGCCCCGGCCGAGCACCGCGTCGGCCAGGGCGCGCTTGCGGCCGAGCATCTCGGCGATCCGCTCCTCCACGGTCCCGCGAGTGATCATCCGGTGCACCTGCACCGGGCGGGTCTGACCGATCCGGTAGGCCCGGTCGGTCGCCTGCTCCTCGACGGCCGGGTTCCACCACCGGTCGACGTGGATCACGTGGTCGGCAGCGGTCAGGTTGAGCCCGGTGCCGCCGGCCTTCAGCGACAGCAGGAAGACCGGCGCCTCCCCCGCCTGGAAGCGACGCACCATCGCCTCCCGCTCGCGCACCGGCGTGCCGCCGTGCAGGAACTGGTGCGGGACGCCGGCGCGGTCCAGGTGCGTCTCGAGCAGCCGGGCCATGGCGACGTACTGGGTGAAGACCAGCGCCGCACCGTCCTCGGCCAGCACCGTCCCGAGCAGCTCGTCGAGCAGGTCGATCTTCTGCGACCGACCCGACAGCCGCACCGCGGACTGCTTGAGGAAATGGGCGGGGTGGTTGCAGATCTGCTTCAGGCCGGTCAGCAGCTTGAGCACCAGGCCGCGGCGGGCGTCCTCGTCGGCCCGCTCGATGCGCTCCATGATGTCGCGCACGAACGACTCGTAGAGGACGACCTGCTCGCGGGTCAGGCCGATGCGGTGGTCGGTCTCGGTCTTGGCCGGCAGCTCGGGGGCGATGCCCGGGTCGGACTTGCGCCGCCGCAGCAGGAACGGCCCGATCAGGTCGCCGAACCGGGCGGCCTTGCTCGGCTCCCGTCCGGACTCGATCGGCCCGGCCCACGCCTTGCGGAAGGCGTTGCGGCTCCCGAGCAGGCCGGGGATCGCCCAGTCGAGGATCGCCCACAGCTCGGTCAGGTTGTTCTCGACCGGCGTGCCGGTCAGCGCGACGCGAGCCGTGCTGGGGATGGTGCGCAGCGCCCGGGCCGTGGCGGTGCGCGGGTTCTTCACGTGCTGCGCCTCGTCGGCGACGACCAGGTCCCAGGCGACCTCGCCGAGTCGCTCGGCGTCGCGCTGGAGCGTGCCGTACGTCGTCAGCACGAACCCGCCGTCGCCCGCGCCCTGCGCATCCTCAGGCCCAGCCCCGGGCCCACCCCCGGGCCCACCCCCGGACCCGGGCTGGGGCCCGCCCTGAGGAAGGTCGCGCGCGCTGCCGTGGAAGCGCACCACCGGCACTCCCGGGGCGAAGCGGCGCACCTCGTCCTCCCAGTTGCCGAGCAGGCTGGCCGGGCAGACCACCAGCGTGGGGCCGGTGGCGCCGTCCTCGCGGCGGTGCAGGTGCAGCGCGATGAGGGTGATCGTCTTGCCGAGTCCCATGTCGTCGGCGAGACAGGCGCCGAGCCCGAGCGAGGTCAGCTCGGCGAGCCAGGTCAGGCCGTGACGCTGATAGTCGCGCAGCGTCGCAGCCAGCCCCGCAGGCGTCTCGACCGGCTCGCGGGTGGCGGCGGTGAGCAGCTGCTCGCGCACCTTCAGCAGGCTGGCGCCGACCACGACCTGCTCCTGGCCGTCCGGCTCGGCGTCGACCTGGACGACCCCGGTCAGAGCTGCGGCGACGGCCTCGGCGGGGCGGGCGGTGCGCAGCAGCCGCTTGCGCGCCTTCTTCGCCAGGGCCGGGTCGACGACGGCCCAGTTGCCGCGCAGCCGCATCAACGGGGAGGCCGAGGACGCCAGCTCGTCCATCTCCTCCTCCGAGAGCGGGTCGCCGTGCAGGGCGAGCTGCCAGCGGAAGGCGAAGAGCGCCTCGGTGCCCAGCAGCGGCTCGTTGAGCGGCTCCGCGCGCCCCGCCCCCGCCGGCTTCGCCCGGTCCAGGGTCGCGGTCGCGCTCAGGTCGCGCCCGAGGCTGCTCGGCCACAGCACGTCGACGCCGCGCTCGCGCAGCGCGCCGATGCCGTCGCTGAGCAGGCTGACCAGCTCGTCGGTGTCGAGGGTGATTTGGTCCGGGACGCGCAGCTCGAGCAGCCGGTCCAGCACCGGCCACGCGTCGGCCGCGGTCCGCAGCGCGATGGTCGCGTGGGTACGGGCCCGCTCGCCGAAGCCGTGCTCGTCCGGCGTCCCCGTCCACAGCAGCGCGAGATCGCACAGGTGCAGCGCGTTCTGCTCGTCGTGGGCCTGCGGCACCAGTCGTACGGCGCCCGCGACCAGCTCCTCCTCGTCGGCCTCGACGCGCAGCGAGATCGTCACCAGCTGCGGGAGCTCGCGAGGGTCGACCCGCTGGTGGCGCGCCAGCCGGGCCTGGAGGCGCTGCTCGAAGGACGGCCGGTCCGGTCGACGTACCGGCACCTCGGCGGTGGCCGGCGCCCCGCGGGGCATCGCGTCCGTGACCGCGTCGATCAGGTCCCGCGCCACCAGCTCGGCGTCGGTGCTGCCGGCGGCGAGCAGCGCGATCCGGTCCTGATCCTGCTCGTCGAGCCCGGCCACCCGCCAGTGCGGTGGCCGGCCCGGCTCCGGCGGGCCCGGCGCGAACTTGCCGGCGGCGACGAACCGCATGCCCAGCAGCGCCGCGCCGGCCAGCAGGCCGACGCTCGGGTGCAGGTCGTCGCGGTTGCGGGCCTTGGTGAGCACCGGGAGCGCCGCCCGGATCGGGAGCGCCACCGTGCGGCGTTCGTCGGTGAACTCCACGACGCCCTCCCGGGGCGGCGCGGCGGCGCGGAAGGTCGCCGGGCCGGTGAGGGGGATGAACGCCACGCCCCGACGTTAGCCGGGCGGTCCGACGTCCTCCGGTCGGCGCTTGCGGACGCCGAACAGGGTGTACAGGAGAGCCGCGACCGCGGTCGCGCTGAGGAGCAGCAGACCGATCGTGTAGCTGTGGTCGGCCTCGTTGTACGTCGCGCCCATCACCAGCGGCGGGAAGAACCCCCCGAGACCGCCGGCGGCGCCGACGATGCCGGCGACGCTGCCGACCCGCTCCTTGGGCGACGCCTCGGCGACCCAGGCGAAGACGCCGCCGGTGCCGAGGCCGAGGAACGCCGCGAGCACGACGAAGGCCAGACCCGCAGGGATCTCGGGCTCGGGCTGGAGCATCACCACGAGCGCCATCACGGCGGCGCCGGCGAACGAAACGGCCGCAACGGTGCGCGGACCGATCTTGTCCGAGAGCGTGCCGCCGACCGGGCGAGCGATCACCGCGGCGATCGCGAAGCCGGCCGCCCGAGTGCCCGCCTGGGTGAGATCGAAGTCGTAGACGTCCTTGAGATAGGTCGGCAGGTAGGTCGAGAAGGCGACGAACCCACCGAACGCCACGGCGTACAGCAGCGACATCGACCAGGTGACCGGCAGTCGCGCGGCGGCCGCGAGCTTCGGCAGTACCGGGTCGGCGTTGGGCGTCCACGCCGGCGAGTCCCGCATCGCGGACCAGACCAGCCCCGCCCCCGCCACCAGGGCGACCGCGATGATCACGTGGGTCATGTTGTAGCCGAACCAGGTGACGAAGCGCGGCGTGAAGAACGCCGACAGTGCCGTGCCTCCCATGCCGGCGCCGAAGACGCCGGTCGCGAAGCCGCGGCGGTCTGCCTCGAACCAGGCGTTGGCGAATGGGATGCCGACAGCGAAGGTCGTGCCACCGATGCCGAGGAAGAAGCCGAAGAGCAGCATCAGGGCGTAGGAGTCCTGGTTGCCCGCGAACGCCACGAGCAGCACGAACGGGGCCGTCGCGATCATCAGCACGGTGAACATGACCCGGCCGCCGAACCGATCGGTCAGCGCCCCGGCGAAGATCCGCCCGACCGAGCCGACGAGCACGGGCGTCGCCACCAGGAGTGACTTCTGACCCGACGAGAGCCCCATGCTCTCGGTGTAGCGGACCCCCAGCGGGGCGATCATGTTCCAGGCCCAGAAGCTGATCGTGAACGCGATGGTGGCGAGCACCAGGTTCTTGGTCTGCCCGATCCTGAGATCAGGGGCGACGCCGGTCTGGCTCATCGGTTCCTCCTGTCGCGGTCGGTGGTGCCGACCGGGCTCCAGCCGGCGCGGGGACGACCGGTCGGTGCCGGCGTCCGGGCGTCGCGGCTGCGATAGACGATGTAGGGCCGGAACAGGTAGTGCACCGGCGCGGTGAAGGCGTGCACGAGTCGGGTGAACGGCCAGGCGGCGAAGAGCAGCATCGCCACCAGCACGTGCACGTGGAACTGGGTCGGGGCGGCCGCCATCGCCTCGACGTCCGGCTGCAGCACGAAGATCGAGCGGAACCACGGCGAGACCGTCTGCCGGTAGTCGTGCGCCTCGTGGCCCGCACCGACGCTGACCAGCGTGGTCCACAGGCCCAGGGTGATCGCGCCGACCAGCAGCACGTACATCACCTTGTCGTTGCGGGTCGTGGCCATGAAGACCGGACCGGTCCTGCGCCGACGCACGATCAGCAAGATGATCCCGACGAGGGTGCAGAAGCCGGCGATGCCGCCGAACAGCAGGGCGTTGAAGTGGTACATGTCCTCGGAGATGCCGACCGCCTCGGTCCAGCTCTCCGGGATCAGGAGGCCGCCGACGTGGCCGATGAAGACCACGAGGATCCCGAAGTGGAACAGCGGCGACCCGATCCGCAGCAGTCGCGACTCGTAGAGCTGGGAGGAACGGGTCGTCCATCCGAACTTGTCGTACCGGTAGCGCCAGACGGTGCCGCCGATGAGGCTCGCGAGCACGAGGTAGGGCAGCACGCCCCACAGCAGGACGTCCATCAGCGGCCCCCCACAGTCGCGGTCCGGTCGGCCATCGGCAGCAGCCGCGGGTCGTAGGGCTCGAGCCCGACGGACTCGGTGGGCGGACCGTCGCGCATCGCCTGCACCGCGGCCCGGTCGGTCGGCGATGCGCCCGGCAGCGTCGCGCACACGGCGGTCACGACGCCGGCGTACGGCGTGGCGTCCTCGACGAGTCCGAGGCGCAGCATCTCCAGGCTGGGGCGGTACTCCCGCAGGAGGGCCTCACCCGCCTCCGGATCGGCGACCGCTGCGAACTCCAGCACCATGGGCAGGAAGTCGGACAGCTCACCGGCGGTGTCCACCAGGAAGCCGCTGGCCCGGTAGGCCGCCTTGAACGAGCCCAGCACCTCACCTCGGCGTCTGGTGTCACCGTCGGTCCAGTACGTCAGGTAGAGCGCGTGGCGCCGCGACAGGTCGAACACGTCGACATAGCGGCGCTGCAGGTCCCCGAGCGGGAGCCGCTCCAGGTCGTCGAGCAGCGCGTCGAGGTCACTCACGCCCTGCTCGTCCATCGCCGCGCGCAGCAACGGCACCCGCTCGACCAAGTCGGCATCGGGGTAGGACAGGCACCAGGACGCCGCCTGCCGGACCGCGCGGACGCGCCGCTGGTCGAGGCGATCGGTCCTCCGGTGCCTCACGACGACTCCTCCTCGTGGCGCGGAGGGAACAGCCCGCTCGGCGAGCCGTTGCCGTCCCAGTTCAGGAGGTTGACCCGGCCGCGCAGCTGCTCGTCGCCGGCGGCCCGTTCTCCCGTCTGCCGCTGACGCAACGCGTGGAACGTCTCCACCGCGACCGGTGCCTGCTTGCCACTCGCCTCGCCGAACGGTCCCGACTCGTACATGCCGGGACCCTCGTCGTAGTCCAGCGAGCAGCCGATCTCCTCGAGCTCGTGGGCCTGCTCGACGTGTGCCTTCGGGATCACGTAGCGCTCGTCGTACTTGGCGATCGCCATCAGCCGGTACATGTCGTACATCGACTCCTCGGTCATGTCGACCGCGGCCGGGATGGACTCGTCCGGCTCCTTGCCGAGGTTGACCCCCCGCATGTAGGAGCGCATCGCCGCCAGCTTGCGCAGCACCTCGGTGACGACCTCGGTGTCTCCGGCGGTGAACAGCTCGGCGAGGTACTCCACCGGGATCCGCAGCGCCTCGATGGCGCCGAAGAGCACGCCGTTGTCCTCGGCGTCGTGGCCCTGCTCCGAGAGCAGGTCGACAACGGGCGAGAGCGGCGGGACGTACCAGACCATCGGCATGGTGCGGTACTCCGGATGCAGCGGGAGCGCGACCTGGTAGGTCTTGGCCAGCGCGAAGACCGGCGACCGCTTCGCCGCGTCCAGCCAGTCCTCCGGGATCCCTTCGGCCCGCGCTGCGGCCAGGACCTCAGGGTCGTGGGGGTCGAGCAGCAGGTCGAGCTGCGCCTGGTAGAGGTCCTTCTCGTCGGGGACCGACGCAGCTGCCGTGACCGCGTCCGCGTCGTACAGGAACAGCCCGAGGTAGCGCAGCCGACCGACGCAGGTCTCAGCGCAGACGGTCGGGATCCCGACCTCGATCCGGGGGTAGCAGAAGGTGCACTTCTCGGCCTTGCCGGACTTGTGGTTGAAGTAGATCTTCTTGTACGGACAGCCGGTGATGCACTGGCGCCAGCCGCGACAGCGGTCCTGGTCGACGAGCACGATCCCGTCCTCGGAGCGCTTGTAGATCGCGCCGGAGGGGCAGGCCGCCATGCAGCTCGGGTTCAGGCAGTGCTCGCAGATCCGCGGCAGGTAGAACATGAACGTCTGCTCGAGCTCGAACTTGATCTTGTCCTCGGACTCGCGGCGCACCTTCTCCACGATCGGGTCGAGGTGCCCCATCTCGGAGGCGCCGCCGAGGTTGTCGTCCCAGTTGGCCGACCAGGTCACCTTGGTGTCCTCGCCGGTGATCAGCGACTTGGGTCGCGCGACCGGGAAGTCGTCGCCCAGCGGCGCATCGATCAGGGTCGAGTAGTCGTAGGTCCACGGCTCGTAGTAGTCGCCGAGCTCGGGCTGCACGGGGCTGGCGAACAGCGTGAACAGCTTCTTCAGTCGGCCGCCGGACTTCAGCTTGAGCTGGCCACGGCTGTTGAGCTCCCAGCCGCCCTGCCACTTCTCCTGGTCCTCGTAGCGACGCGGGTAGCCCTGTCCGGGCCGGGTCTCGACGTTGTTGAACCAGACGTACTCGGTGCCGGCCCGGTTGGTCCACGCCTGCTTGCAGGTCACCGAGCAGGTGTGGCAGCCGATGCACTTGTCGAGGTTCATCACCATGCCCATCTGGGCCATCACACGCACGACAGCGCCCCCTCGGTGGTCGAGTAGCGCGAGCGACGAAGGAGTGAGCGCGTATCGAGACTCATCAGTACGTCACCTCCTGCGAGCGCTTGCGGATGGTCGAGACCATGTCTCGCTGGTTGCCCGTCGGGCCGAGGTAGTTGAACGTGTAGGACAGCTGGGCATAGCCGCCGATCAGGTGCGTCGGCTTGACCAACAGGCGGGTCACCGAGTTGTGGATGCCGCCGCGACGGCCGGTCGCCTCCGACTTGGGCACGTCGATGGTGCGCTCCTGGGCGTGGTGGACGAACACGACTCCCGCCGGCATCCGGTGGCTGACGATGGCCCTGGCGACGAGGACGCCGTTGGCGTTGGTGCACTCGACCCACTCGTTGTCGTGCACGTCGATCGAGCCCGCGTCCTGCGGACTCATCCAGACCGTCGGCCCGCCGCGGGACAGCGAGAGCATGAACAGGTTGTCCTGGTACTCCGAGTGGATGGACCACTTCGAGTGCGGGGTCAGGTAGCGGACCGTGATCTGGAGGTTGCCGTCCGGTCCGAGCGCCGGCTCACCGAAGAGCCGCTGCATGTCCAGCGGTGGCCGATAGGTCGGCAGCGCCTCGCCCAGGTCGGTCATCCAGTCGTGGTCGAGATAGAAGTGCATCCGCCCAGTGAGGGTGTGGAACGGCTTGAGCCGCTCGATGTTCACCGTGAACGGCGCGTAGCGACGACCGCCGGTCTCCGAGCCCGACCACTCCGGCGAGGTGATCACCGGCTGCGGTGCCGCCTGGGTGTCGGCGAAGCTGATCCGCTTCTCCTCCGACCCCTCGGCGAGGTCGTGCAGCACCTTGCCGACACGCTCCTCAAGGGACGTGAAGCCCTGGACGGCGAGCGCGCCGTTCGTCGTCCCGGAGAAGCGCAGGATCGCCTCGGCCAGGTGCTTGTCGGTGTCGATCGCCGGCCGCCCCGCACCGACGCCGGTCGCCATCACCCCGTTGCTGCGAGCCAGCGCCTCGACCTGCTCGGAGACGTCGTAGGTGACGTTCTTGACCGTGAAGCCGAGGGTGTCGGCGAGCGGGCCCACCGTCGCGAGCTTCTCGGCGATCGCGGTGTAGTCGCGCTCGACCACCGAGAACACCGGGGTGTTGACACCCGGCACCGCCTCGACGTCCGGCTCCTTCCAGTCGCGGACCACCCCACCGGGCTGCTTCGTCTCACCGGGAGTGTCGTGCTGCAGGGGGACCGACACCAGGTCACGGCGGGTGCCGAGGTGCTTCTTGGAGAGCTCGGAGAGCCGCTCGGCGAGCGCGTGGAAGGCCTCGAAGTCGGTGCGGGCCTCCCAGGGTGGATCGATCGCGGGGCTGAAGGCGTGCACGAAGGGATGCATGTCGGTCGAGGAGAGGTCGTGCTTCTCGTACCAGGTCGCCGCCGGCAGCACCACGTCGGAGAGCAGCGTGGTCGAGGTCATCCGGAAGTCGGCCGAGACCAGCATGTCGAGCTTGCCCTCGGGCGCCTCGTCGTGCCAAGCGACGTCACTGGGCCTCGGCGCCTCGGGGTTCTCCTCCCCGAGCACGTTGGAGTGGGTGCCGAGCAGGTTCCGCAGGAAGTACTCGTTGCCCTTCGCCGAGGAGCCGAAGAGGTTCGAGCGCCAGAGCACCAGTGTGCGCGGCCAGTTCTCCGGGGCGTCGACGTCGGCGATCGACGGCTGCAGCCGACCGTTCTGCAGGGCATCGACGACGTACGACGCAGCATCCGGCGCGCGGCCATCGGCGACCGCGGCGCTGGCCTCCTCTGCGACGTCGAGCGGGTTCGCCGAGAACTGCGGGTAGAAGGGCATCCAGCCCAGCCGCGCGGACTGCGCGATCGTGTCGGCGGTGTGCATCCCCTTCAGGTGACCCTTGGCGAGCGGCGAGTTCAGGGAGTCCGCCGAGTAGCCGTCGTTGCGCCACTGACCGGTGTGCATGTACCAGAACGACGTGCCGGTCATCGTGCGCGGCGGCCGGCTCCAGTCGAGCCCGTTGGCCAGCGAGATCCAGCCGGTGATCGGGCGGCACTTCTCCTGCCCGACGTAGTGCGCCCAGCCGCCGCCGTTGCGGCCCATCGCGCCGGTCAGGATCAGCAGCGACAGAATCGCCCGGTAGGTCGCGTCGCCGTGGAACCACTGGCAGATGCCGGCGCCCATGATGATCATCGAGCGGCCGCCGGACTCCTCGGAGTTGCTGGCGAACTCGCGCGCGATCCGGATGCACTGCTCGGCCGGCACGCTGGTCCGCTCGGCCTGCCAGGCCGGGGTGTACGGCGTGCTGGCGTCGTCGTAGCCCGTCGGCCACTCGCCCGGGAGCCCATCGCGCTGCACGCCGTACTGCGCGAGCATCAGGTCGTAGACGGTCGTGACGAGGTGGCCGCCGACGCGACAGGTCGGGACGCCACGGCGCAGCACCGAGCCGGTCCCGTCGGCCTCGACGAACGCCGGGAGCAGCACCTCGGTCGGCTCGCTGCCCTCGCCGGCGAGGGTGAGGGTCGGGGAGACGCCCTCGAGGTCGAGGTTCCACTTCCCCTTGCCGCTCTCGGCGTAGCGGAACCCCATCGACCCGTTGGGCACCACCGGCTGCCCGGTGACGCCGTCGAGGAGCACCGTCTTCCAGGCGTCCTCCTCGGCGGCCTCGCCCGCGACCGCCAGGTCGGCGGCGGTGAGGAACTTGCCGGGGACCAGCCCGCGGGTGCCGTCCTCGCCGTCGTGCTCCTCGAGACGGATCAGGAAGGGCAGGTCGGTGTACTGCTGGACGTAGTCGACGAAGAACGGGGTCCGCCGGTCGACGAAGAACTCCTTGAGGAGCACGTGGCCCATCGCCATCGCGAGCGCGGCGTCGGTGCCGGCCTGGGCGGGCATCCACTCGTCGGCGAACTTGGTGTTGTCGGCGTAGTCCGGGCTGACTGAGACGACCTTGGTGCCGCGGTAGCGGACCTCGGCCATCCAGTGCGCGTCCGGCGTGCGGGTGACCGGGACGTTGGAGCCCCACATCATCAGGTAGGACGCGTCCCACCAGTCGCCCGACTCGGGCACGTCGGTCTGGTCGCCGAACACCTGCGGGCTGGCGACCGGCAGGTCGGCGTACCAGTCGTAGAACGACGTCATCACCCCGCCGATGAGCTGGATGAAACGAGTGCCGACGCAGTGCGACACCATCGACATCGCCGGGATCGGCGAGAAGCCGGTGCACCGGTCGGGGCCGTGGGTCTTGATCGTGTGGACGTGGGCGGCGGCGACCATGTCGATCGCCTCCTGCCAGCTGACCCGGACCAGGCCGCCCTTGCCGCGGGCCTGCTGGTAGCGGCGCCGCTTCACGGGATCCCCGACGATCTCCGCCCAGGCCTCCACCGGGTCCCCGAGACGGGCCTTGGCCTCGCGGAACATCTCGACGAGCACGCCGCGCGCGTAGGGGTAGCGGACCCGGGTGGGCGAGTAGGTGTACCAGGAGAACGCGGCACCGCGCGGGCACCCGCGAGGCTCGTACTCGGGGCGGTCGGGGCCGACCGAGGGGTAGTCGGTCTCCTGGCTCTCCCAGGTGATGATCCCGTCCTTGACGTAGACCTTCCAGGAGCAGGAGCCGGTGCAGTTCACCCCGTGTGTGGAGCGGACGACCTTGTCGTGGCTCCACCGGTCCCGGTAGAACACGTCGCCGGCGCGGCCGCCCTCGCGGAACACCGCGCGGCCGTCGTCGCTCTCCTCCCACCGGGAGAAGAACCGCCCGGTCTTGAGGAGCAGATCGCTCCCAGGTCCATCGAACCTCGCGCGATCGCCACCCGACATGCGTCTCAACCTAGGGAGTCCCGCACCGGCTGCCAAGGACCAAGGTCCCCACTTCCGGGGTGGATAGGGTTTGGCTCATGACGATCCTCCAGACCCCGATCTCCCGCCTCGACGGCACCGCAACCACCCTCGGTGCGATCACCGACGGCCGCCCGGCGCTGCTGGTCAACGTGGCGAGCAAGTGCGGCCTGACCCCGCAGTACGCCGGGCTCGAGGAGCTGCAGGCGACGTACGCCGAGCGCGGCTTCACCGTCGTCGGTCTGCCGTGCAACCAGTTCATGGGCCAGGAGCCCGGGACGTCCGAGGAGATCGCCGAGTTCTGCTCGTCGACCTACGGCGTCAGCTTCCCGATGACCGAGAAGATCGAGGTCAACGGCGCGAACCGGCACCCGATCTACCGCGACCTGGTCGAGACCCCGAACGAGAAGGGCGAGGCCGGCGACGTCACCTGGAACTTCGAGAAGTTCCTCCTCGACGGATCCGGACAGGTCGTCGCCCGCTTCAGCCCCGGTGTCGAGCCGCAGGACCCCGCGCTTGTCTCTGCTGTGGAGGGTGAGCTCGGGTGAGCTCGCCCTGGTGAGTTTCACCGCGTACCCGGTGAAACTCACGGTAGCCGCATGAAGATTCGTGACAGCAGCGAGCGTTTCGTGCATGAAGCTCGGCTCAGGCGGCGATCGAGAGCATGCCGGCAACGCGGGCGGCGGTTCGTTCCTCGTCGTATGCGTCCGCCCAGATGAAGCGGATCATCCGGTACCCGGTCAGCTCGCGCATCGTGTCCTCACGGCGCTTCTCCCGCATCACGGCTTGCTCGATGGTCTCCCCCTCCCGACGGTAGCGGTGGTACTTCGCTTGCCCGTCGAACTCGCCGAGCAGTCGTCCGTCGTGCCAGACGAAGTCGCAGCGACCGACGAGGCGGCCGTCCGGAGCCCACACCTCGTACTGCAGCTCGGGGCGGGGGAGCCTCATGTTCCGGCACATGAGTCGGATGAGGGTCTCACCGACCGACTCGGATCGACCGTCGATGAGGTCCAGCACGATGCGCTGCGTCAAGGTGCTCGGCCAGAACTCCATGGGTCGGGCAAGCGCGCGCAGCTCGGACACCGTGGTGAGCCCTCGCTGGACCAGGCTGTCGCCGAGCACGACTCCGGTCTCCACCCCACGAAGAGTTGCGACGTCCAGCACCGTGCGCCCAGGTGAGGTGATCCAGTGACCATCGGCCCTGCTGATGTCTCCGACCCGACAGCCGCCCTGGTGGTGGGTCACCCCGGCGGCCGTGCGCCCTCCGCCGTCGAAGTGAGTCAGGTGTACTCGCTCCAGATCGAGCCCATGCTGCGGCCCGTCCCAGACCAGGGCCGCACTGTCGTGTGAGAGGGCTACATGGTCGTCGTACTGCCGCATCACGGCGCTCGACCGCAGCAGGCTCCGCCCGGACGCATCCAGGTCGCGCCACATGGCTGCGACCGCGTAGGCACCCTGGCGAATACGCACGATAGCCCCCGCTCGCACCATGCGACCGAGGCAGTTGTCGTCGTAGCCGGCCGCGATGGCGTCACGGCGAAGGATCAGTCCGGTCGGAGAAGCCAGCTCGAGCACCATGTCTTGCCACTGCCCGCTTCCCGCGGGCGGATACCCGTGCTTCGACGGCCTGTGGACAACGGCGTTGAGCCGATGTCAGAAATCTCCCGCTGCCCACGCGAAACTTCATGACAGCAGCATGAGATTCACCGGGTAACCGGTGAATCTCCACAGAGCGAGCGACCACCACCACCGAAACCAACCCACCGGCTCGTGCGCTCGACACCAGCACGGCCGGCAGCAGATCAGGACTGGCTGGCCAGCACCAGCGGTCGCACCTCGCCGGCGCCGGCACGACGCACGGCGCGCGCGGCCAGGGTCAGCGTCCAGCCGGTGACCGTGAGGTCGTCGACCAGCAGGACCCGTTGCCCGTCGAGCGCGCCGTCGACCTGGAGCGAGAAGCGTCGGCCGACCGCGGCGACCCGCTGCGCCGAGTTGGCAGCGCCCTGCCCGGGGAGCACGTCGGGGTCGACGATCGCCCAGCGGCCGACCACCGGCACCTGGAGGTAGCGCGACAGCCCGGCGGCGAGGTCGGCGGTCAGTGTGGGGCGCGAGGCCGACTCGACCACGACGATCGCGTCGACCGGAGGCCGCCAGTCGGCCAGCACCTCGAGCACCGCCTGGACGAGCGGGGCCGGGACGGCACCGTCGGGCGTGCCGGGAGCGAAGAGCTCACGCAGCGCGTTGCCGTAGCCCAGGTCGGTCAGCCGCGCGACCGAGCGGCCCTCCTCCGCGGCCTCGGCGATCTTGCCCCTGAGGTCGACACCAAGGTTGGCCAGCGCGGTCGGCCACATCTTGCGGGGCGCGACCACGACACCGGGGCGCGACAGCCGGGCGTCGGCCTCCTCGACGGACGCGGCGGACACCTCGGTCGACAGGGCGAGTCCGCCGCAGTTGTCGCAGCGACCGCAGTCGACCGCCTCGGGGTCGTCGAGCTGGTCGCGCAGGAAGCGCATCCGGCAGGAGTCGGTGGCGATGTAGTCGAGCATGGCGCGCTGCTCGCGCTCGCGCGCCTCGCTCACCCGGCGGTAGCGCTCCTCGTCGTAGGCCCACGTGCGCCCGGTGGACTCCCAGCCTCCCCGGACCCGGCGGACGGCACCGTCGACGTCGAGCACCTTGAGCATCGTCTCCAGGCGGGTGCGGTTGAGGTCGACGTACGTCTCCAGGGTGGCCGTGCTCAGCGGCCGGCCCTCGGCGCCGAGCACCTCCAGGGTGCGGCGGACCTGCTCCTCGCGCGGGAAGGCAAGCGAGGCGAAGTAGGCCCAGATGTCGCGGTCCTCGATCGCCGGCAGCAGCACGACGGCCGCCTCGTCGGTGCCGCGGCCGGCTCGCCCGACCTGCTGGTAGTAGGCCACCGGTGAGGCGGGAGCCCCCATGTTGACGACGAACCCGAGGGTGGCGTCGAAGCCCATGCCCAGAGCGCTGGTGGCGATCAGCGCCTTGACCCGTCCGTCGATCAGGTCCTGCTCCAGCGCCTGCCTTTCGGTGGTCTCGGTCTGTCCGGAGTAGGCCGCGACCTGGTGCCCGCGCGAGCGGAGGTAGTCGGCGATCTCCTGGGTCGCGGCCACGGTGAGGCAGTAGACGATGCCCGACCCGGGCTGCTCCGCCAGGTGGTCGGCCAGCCAGGCGAGTCGCTGCTGCGCGGTCGACAGGCGCACCACACCGAGCCGCAGGGACTCGCGGTCGAGGGAGCCGCGGAGCACCAGGACGTCACCCAGGGAGCCGCTGCGGCCCAGCTGCTCCGCGACGTCGCCGGTGACCCGCGTGTTGGCGGTCGCGGTGGTGGCGAGGACCGGGATGCCGTCGGGCAGCTCGCCGAGCAGGGTGCGGATCCGCCGGTAGTCGGGGCGGAAGTCGTGGCCCCAGTCGGAGATGCAGTGCGCCTCGTCGACCACGAGGAGACCGGTCGTCGCCGCCAGCCGGGGCAGCACCTGGTCGCGGAAGCCGGGGTTGTTGAGCCGCTCCGGGCTCACCAGCAGCACGTCGACCTCGCCGGCGCGGATCGAGTCCTGGACCGGCTCCCAGTCCTCCATGTTGGTGGAGTTGATGGTCACCGCTCGGATGCCGGCGCGCTCGGCGGCGGCGATCTGGTTGCGCATCAGCGCCAACAGGGGCGAGACGATCACGGTCGGCCCGGCGCCCTCCTCGCGCAGCAGAAGCGTGGCCACGAAGTAGAC
>JBAWHI010000109.1:0-1550 GCA_049593675.1 Nocardioides sp. | reverse complement strand
TGCCCAACCTGCTGCCCGGCGGCCGCCCGGTCGCCGACCCCGCCGCCCGGGTCGACGCCGCCGCGACCTGGGGGGTCGAGCACCTGCCCGATGCACCCGGACGCGATGGCGACGCCATCGTCTCCGCGCTCGCTGCCGGTGAGCTCGGAGGCCTGGTCATCGGCGGCGTCGACCCCGACGACACCGCCGACCCGGCCGCCACCCGAGCGGCCCTCGCCGCGGCGTCGTTCGTCGTCGCCCTCGAGATCCGCGAGACCGAGGTGACCCGGGGTGCGGACGTGGTGTTCCCCGTGGCGCCGGTCGCCGACAAGGCCGGCACCTTCGTCACGTGGGAGGGTCGACCGCGGCCCTTCGAGGCGGTCTTCTCCAACCCGGGCTCGCTGCCCGACCTCCGGATCCTCGCCGGCATCGCCGACGAGCTGGCCGCATCGGGGACGGGGTCGACCCTCGGGTTCCGGACCGTCGCCGAGGTTCGCGCCCAGATGGAGGAGATGGGGCCCTGGGACGGCGAGCGCGCGACCCACGACGGCGCTGTCGAGGCGGCTGTCGACGCGCCGTCCGCTGCCGAGGGCTTCGCCCTGGCCACCTGGAAGCTGCTGGTCGACAACGGCTCGCTGCAGGTCGGCGACGAGGCCTACCTCGCCACCGGCCGGGCGCCGGTCGCCCGCCTCAGCAGGGCGGCGTACGACGCGCACGGCCCGACCGTCACCCTCACCGGTGACCGTGGCTCGGTGACGCTGCCGGCCGAGCCGGCGGACCTCGCCGACGACGTGGTGTGGGTCCCTGCCAACTCGTTCGGCAACGGCGTCCTGGCCGATCTGGCCTCGCCCGGCAGCCGGGTCACCGTGAAGGGAGCCGCCCAGTGAACGCCCCCGTGATTCCGATGGTCGACGACCTGTCCGAGTTCGGACAGGACAGCATCTGGGTGATCATCCTCAAGGCCGTCCTGATCTTCGTGGTCCTGGTGCTGCTCACCCTGTTCAACATCTGGTGGGAGCGGCGGGTCGTGGCCCGGATGCAGAACCGCATCGGCCCGAACGTCAACGGCCCCTTCGGGCTCCTCCAGTCGCTCGCCGACGGCGTGAAGCTGGCGCTCAAGGAGGACGTGGTCCCCAAGGCCGCCGACAAGCTCGTCTTCGTGCTGGCCCCGGTCATCTCGGCCACGGCAGCGTTCGTCACGTTCGCCGTGATCCCGTTCGGCCCGGTCGTCACGATCCCGTTCACCGACACCGAGACCCCGCTGCAGCTGACCGACATGCCGGTCGCCGTGCTGTTCGTGCTGGCGATCGCCTCGGTCGGCGTCTACGGACTGGTCCTCGGCGGTTGGTCCAGCGGCTCGACGTACTCCCTGCTCGGCGGTCTGCGCTCCAGCGCGCAGGTGATCTCGTACGAGGTCGCGATGGGTCTCGCCCTGGTCGCGGTCTTCCTGTACGCCGGCTCGATGTCCACCTCGGAGATCGTGGCGGCGCAGGAGGACCTGTGGTTCGGGCTGATCCTGGTGCCGTCGTTCGTGATCTACATGATCGCGATGGTCGGTGAGACCAACCGGG
>JBAWHI010000108.1:0-5115 GCA_049593675.1 Nocardioides sp. | reverse complement strand
GTCGAGCAGGAAGCCGCCGTGCACGCGCAGCTGGATCGCGGTGTCGTCGCGCTCGATCATCCGGCCGAGCTCGAGCGCCTGGGCCGCGCGCTCGACGACGAGCCGGGCCCGGGCGCCGTCGCGCGGGCTCGTCACGACCAGCCGCCCCCAGGCGCCGCCCTGGATCCCGACCGGCGTGGTCAGCCAGCCCTCGGTCCCCCCGATCCCGGTCTCGCGCAGGAACGGCGTCAGCCGCGACCGGCGCTCCCAGTCGGTGAGCAGCCGGTCCACCGGCTCGTCGCGGGCCGCGGGCACCAGGACCCGCCGGGCCAGGTCCTCGAGCACCACGGACCCGCCGGCCAGGTCGGCCGCCGCCTCGACCAGTCGCGCCATCGGCGCGCGGGCCAGTCCGAGCTCGGTGAAGGTCGCGTGCACGTCGCCGGCGAACCGCACCTCCTCGAACTGCTCGGCCACGATCGCCCGGTGCACCGACTCGGTGACCTCGACGAAGCGCACCGGCCGGTTCAGGACCACGACCGGCAGCCCGGCGGCCCGGGCCCGTCGCAGTGCGGGCTCCGGCACCGAGGGGTACGCCGCGCCGAGCTCGATCACCAATCCGGCGGCCCCGACCTCGACCAGCTGCCGGACGAAGTCGTCGGCGGCGTCCGCCGAGGCCGCCATCCCGAGGCCGGTGGTCAGCACCAGCTCGTCGCCGGCCAGCACCGCGCCGACGTCGTGCACCTCGGAGACGTGCGCCCAGCGGAGCTGGGCGTCCAGGCCTGCCTCGCCACCGAGCACGACCGGGTCCCCCGCGGCGAGGGCGGGGAGGTCGAGCGCCTCGCGGACGGTGACGGGCATACGACGTACTGTCGCATGGAACGGCAGACGCACGACAGATCGTCCCTCGTGGGTCGCAGCGCCACCGCGCAGGATGGCCGCATGGACACCATCTCGCACTGGATCGACGGCCGCGCCCACTCGGGCGCCAGCACCCGCGTCGGCGACGTCACCAACCCGGCGACCGGACAGGTCACCGGTCAGGTCGCGTTCGCCGGACCCGAGGAGATCGAGGCGGCCGTCGCGTCGGCGAAGAAGGCGTCGCTGGACTGGGCGAGCGCCTCGGTCAGCGCCCGGACCCAGGTGGTCTTCCGCTTCCGCGAGTTGCTCAACGAGCGCAAGGACGAGCTGGCCGCGATCATCACCGCCGAGCACGGCAAGGTGCACTCCGACGCCCTCGGCGAGGTCTCCCGCGGCCAGGAGGTCGTCGAGTTCGCCTGCGGCATCCCGCACCTGCTCAAGGGCGGCAACTCCCCGCAGGTCTCCACCGGCGTCGACGTCAAGAGCATCCGGCAGCCGCTGGGCGTCGTCGGCATCATCAGCCCGTTCAACTTCCCCGCGATGGTCCCGATGTGGTTCTTCCCGATCGCGATCGCGGCCGGCAACGCAGTGGTGCTCAAGCCGAGCGAGAAGGACCCCTCGGCCGCGATCTGGATGGCCGAGCTGTGGCGCGAGGCCGGTCTGCCCGCCGGCGTCTTCACCGTCCTGCAGGGCGACAAGGTCGCCGTCGACGGGCTGCTCGACCACCCCGACGTGGCCTCGATCAGCTTCGTCGGCTCGACCCCGATCGCGGAGTACGTCTACGAGCGGGCCAGCCGCGCCGGCAAGCGGGTCCAGGCCCTGGGCGGCGCCAAGAACCACATGGTGGTGCTGCCCGACGCCGACCTCGACCTCGCCGCGGACGCCGCCGTGAGCGCCGGCTTCGGCTCGGCGGGCGAGCGGTGCATGGCGATCAGCGTCCTCGTCGCCGTCGGCGACACCGGCGACACCCTCGTGCAGAAGATCGCCGAGCGCACCGCCACCCTCCGGATCGGGGACGGCACCCGCACCGATGCCGGACCTGGGGCCGACATGGGTCCACTCGTCACCGAGGTCCACCGCGACAAGGTGGCGTCGTACGTCGACGCGGGCGAGCGCGAGGGCGCGACCCTGGTCGTCGACGGCCGTGCGGTCGAGGCCGACGGCGGCTCCGACGGCTTCTGGCTCGGCCCGACGCTGTTCGACCACGTCACGCCGGAGATGAGCGTCTACACCGACGAGATCTTCGGACCGGTGCTCAGCGTGGTGCGTGCCGACACCTACCAGGAGGCCCTGGACCTGGTGAACGCCAACCGCTACGGCAACGGCACCGCGATCTTCACCAGCAACGGCGGCGCCGCCCGCGCCTTCGAGACCGACGTGCAGGTCGGCATGATCGGCGTCAACGTCCCGATCCCGGTGCCGATGGCCTACTACTCCTTCGGCGGCTGGAAGGCCTCGCTCTTCGGCGACACCCACGCCCACGGCACCGAGGGCGTGCACTTCTTCACCCGTGGCAAGGTCGTCACCACCCGCTGGCCCGACCCCGGCACCGCCGGCGGCCTCGAGCTGGCGTTCCCGAAGAACCACTGAGTGCCGGCCGGGGGATGGTTTGTCGGCCGGCCGACAGAACTGGTGCCTGGACGACAAAGCTTCGCCGTCCAGGCGTGAGGTTCATCGGCCGGCCGACAGACCTTCCCCCACCCCCCACGAGAGGACACCCCATGACCACCGCGTACGACCTGGACCGCAAGCACGTCTTCCACTCCTGGTCCGCGCAGGCGGAGATCACCCCGATGGTGATCACCGCGGCGCGGGGCTCCTACGTCTGGGACGACGAGGACCGCCGCTACCTGGACTTCTCCAGCCAGCTGGTCTTCACCAACATCGGCCACCAGCACCCGCGGGTGGTGGCGGCGATCAAGGAGCAGGCCGACCGGCTCTGCACGATCGCGCCCCAGCACGCCAACGAGCAGCGCGCCCAGGCGGCGGAGCTGATCGCAGGGGTCGCACCGGACGGCTTCGAGAAGGTCTTCTTCACCAACGGCGGCGCCGACGCCAACGAGCACGCCGTCCGGATGGCGCGGCTGCACACCGGTCGCCCGAAGCTGCTCTCGACCTACCGCTCCTACCATGGCGGCACCGAGACGGCGATCAACCTGACCGGCGACCCGCGCCGGTGGGCCAACGACACCGCGACCGCGGGCGTGGTGCACTTCTTCGGCCCGTTCCAGTACCGCTCCGAGTTCCACGCCGCGACCGAGGAGGAGGAGTGCGAGCGCGCGCTCGCCCACCTGCGCCGCACCATCGAGGCGGAGGGCCCGGCCACGATCGCGGCGATCATCCTCGAGACGATCCCGGGCACCGCCGGCATCATGCCGCCCCCGCCCGGCTACCTCCCGGGCGTCCGCGCGCTGTGCGACGAGCACGGCATCGTGATGATCCTCGACGAGGTGATGGCCGGCTTCGGCCGCGCCGGCAGCTGGCTGGCGCTGGACCGGTACGACGTCACCCCGGACCTGATCACCTTCGCCAAGGGCGTGAACTCCGGCTACGTCCCGCTCGGCGGCGTGATCATCAGCGACCCGGTGGCCGCGACCTTCGACCACCGCCCCTACCCGGGCGGGCTGACCTACTCCGGGCACCCGCTGGCCTGCGCGGCCGCGGTCGCCACCCTCACCACGATGCGCGAGGAGGGTGTCGTCGAGAACGCCGACCGCCTCGGCCGTGAGGTCTTCGGTCCGGGTCTCGCCGAGATCGCCGAGCGGCACGCCTGCGTGGGCGAGGTGCGCGGCGTCGGTGCCTTCTGGGCGATCGACCTCGTGACCGACCAGCAGAGCAAGGCGCTGCTGCCGCCGGCTGCCCTCAACGAGGTCGTCGCGGCCTGCAAGTCCGCGGGCCTGCTGCCGTTCGCCAACACCAACCGGATCCACGTCGTGCCGCCGTGCACGATGAGCGACGACGAGGCGCGCGAGGGGCTCGCGGTGCTCGACGAGGCGCTCAAGGCCGGCGACGCGCACGCCGGGTAGTCGCCCGATGCCCACCACCCCCACGGCGTACGAGCGGCACGCGCCGGCGCCCGCCCAGGTCGACGCGGCGCTCGCGCCGTCGCGGCACGCCGTCTTCTGGCTCGAGGACGCACCCGGTACGACGTACGCCGCCCTCGACTCCCCGCGCACCGCGGACCTCGCGGTGGTCGGCGGCGGCTACTGCGGGCTGTGGACCGCAGTGCTGGCCAAGCGCCGCAACCCGGGAGCCCGCGTGGTGCTGCTCGAGGCGAACACGATCGGGTGGGCGGCGTCGGGGCGCAACGGCGGCTTCTGCGAGGCCAGCCTGACCCACGGCGAGGAGAACGGGCGCTCGCGCTGGCCCGAGGAGTACGACGTGCTCGAGCGGCTCGGCTCGAAGAACCTCGATGCGTTCGAGGCCGACGTGCGCGAGCTCGGCCTCGACTGCGAGTTCGAGCGCACCGGCCAGCTCGCCGCCGCGGTCGAGCCGCACCAGGTCGACTGGCTGCGCGAGGAGCCCGGGTTCTTGGACCGCGACGCCGTGCGCGCGGAGATCGACAGCCCGCTGTTCCTTGCCGGGCTGTGGGAGCGGGACTCCTGCGCGCTCGTGCACCCCGCCCGCCTCGCTCGCGAGCTCGCCCGCGTCGCCACCGAGCTGGGCGTCGAGATCCACGAGGACACCCGGGTGACCGGCCTCGACCCCGCCCCGCGCGGGACGGTCGAGGTCTCCACGACCGGTGGGACCGTCACCACCGACCGGGTGGCGCTCGCCACCAACGTCTTCCCGTCGCTGCTGCGCCGCACCCGGCTGATGACGGTGCCGGTCTACGACTACGTGCTGATGACCGAGCCGCTCACCGACGCCCAGCTCGCGTCGGTCGGCTGGGCCAACCGGCAGGGCCTCGGCGACCTGGCGAACCAGTTCCACTACTCACGACTCACCGCCGACAACCGGATCCTGTGGGGCGGCTACGACGCCGTCTACCACGCCGGTCGCCGGGTCCGCGGGTCCTACGAGGAGCGCCCCGAGACCTTCCGCGCGCTCGCCGGCCACTTCCTGGCGGCGTTCCCGCAGCTGGAGGGCCTCGCCTTCACCCACCGGTGGGCGGGAGCGATCGACACCTCCACCCAGTTCACGGCCTTCCACGGCCTCGCCTCGCGCGGTCGGATCGCCTACGCCGCCGGCTTCACCGGCCTCGGGGTGGGCGCCACCCGGTTCGCCGCCGAGGTGATGCTCGACCGGCTCTCCGGCCTCTCCACCGAGCGCACCCGC
>JBAWHI010000107.1:0-4001 GCA_049593675.1 Nocardioides sp. | reverse complement strand
ATCCGGCGCCAGCTCGTCGAGATCTGGCAGGCCAACGCAGGCGGCCGCTACCTCCACCAGCGCGACCAGCATCCCGCCGCGATCGACCCGAACTTCACGGGGGCCGGGCGCTGCCTCACCGATGCCGACGGCTGGTACCGCTTCACGACGATCAAGCCCGGGCCCTACCCGTGGAAGAACCATCGCAACGCCTGGCGCCCCGCACACGTGCACTTCTCGCTCTTCGGGCGCGAGTTCACCCAGCGCCTGGTCACCCAGATGTACTTCCCCGGCGACCCGCTCTTCGGCCTCGATCCGATCTACCAGGCGATCGTCGACCCGGTCGCGCGCGAGCGGCTGGTCGCGACCTACGACCACGACGTGACCACGCCGGAGTGGGCGACCGGATACCGCTGGGACATCGTGCTGACCGGCTCCCACCGCACCCCCCTCGAAGGAGACGTCGAGTGACGCTCCCGCCCACTCCCGGCCAGACCATCGGACCCTTCTTCGGCTACGCGCTGCCGTTCGAGCGGGGCCACGAGCTGGTGCCGCCCGCGCGTCCGGACGCGATCCGGTTGCACGGCCGGGTGCTCGACGGCGCGGGCGAGCCGGTGCCGGACGCGCTCGTCGAGATCTGGCAGGCCGGTCCGGACGGCGTCGTGCCACAGGTCGCCGGCTCGCTGCAGCGCGAGGACCACACGTTCACCGGGTGGGGCCGAGCCGAGACCGACCGCACCGGTCGCTACCGCTTCTCCACCGTGGTGCCCGGTCCGACGAGTCCCGGGGCCGCGCCGTACGTCGCCGTCACGGTCTTCGCCCGCGGGCTGCTCGACCGGCTGTTCACCCGCGCGTACCTCCCCGGCGCCACGGACGCACTGCTCGCGTCGCTCCCCGCCGATCGCCGCGCGACCCTGGTCGCCGAGCCCGACGAGCGTGGCCTCGTCTTCGACATCCGGCTCCAGGGCAAGGGGGAGACGGTGTTCCTCACCTACACCCGAGACGCCCGACCGGTTGAATAGGGCCATGACGGACCTGTTCTGGCCCGGCGACGAGCGCGCCGGGGAGCACTTCACCGACGCGGCGTTCCTGCGCGCGCTGGTCGCGGTCGAGGCGGCCTGGATCGGCCACGAGTTCGACATCCCCGGCGACCTCGTCGAGATCGCCCGGGAGGCGGAGGGCGGCGGCAACCCGGTGATCCCCCTGCTCGCCCGGCTGCGCGAGCAGGTCGCCGCCGTGCACCGTGGGATGACCAGCCAGGACGTCGTCGACACGGCCCTGATGTCGATGGCGGGGGAGGCCGTCGCGGACCTGCGGATCGACCTGGTCGGCGTCGTGCAGCGGCTCGTCGGGCTCGCCGTCGAGCACCGGGACACCCCGATGGTGGCTCGCACCCTCACCCAGCACGCCGTGCCCACCACCTTCGGCTTCCGGGTCGCGGCCTGGCTGACGGCCGTGCTCGACACGCTCGAGGGGCTCGACCGGCTGAGCTTCCCGGCACAGCTCGGCGGCGCCGCCGGCACCCGGGCCGCGCTCGTCGAGCTCGGCATCGAGGCACCGGCCGGAGTGCCGCGCTGGCACACGACGCGGGCTCCGATCACCCGGGTCGGCGACGCCCTCGTCGGCTGCACCGACGCGTGTGCCCGGATCGCCAACGACGTGCTGACCATGTCTCGACCCGAGATCGGTGAGCTCGCCGAGGGCTCCGGCGGTGGCTCGTCGACGATGCCTCACAAGGCGAACCCGACCCTCTCGGTGCTGATCCGGCGCGCCGCCCTCACCACGCCACAGCTCGCCGCGACCCTCCACGTCGCCGCTGCCCAGCAGCTCGACGACCGCGCCGACGGAGGCTGGCACGCCGAGTGGGCGACGCTGCGCGACCTGGCCCGACGCACGCTCGTCGCGGTGTCGCAGACCGCCGACCTCGTCGTCGGGCTCCGGGTCCACCCGGACCGGATGGCCGCGACCCTCGCGGCCGCCGGAGACGCGGTGCTCGCCGAGCAGCGGAGCATGGCCGCAGCCGCGGGGCACGAGCCGGCGGCGTCGTACCTCGGCGATGCGGGGGGCTACGTCGACGAGGTCGTGGCCCGTGCCCGGGAGGTGCGCCGATGACCCGGCCGCTGCTGGTCCTCGGGCCCTCGCTCGGCACCTCGGCCGCGACGCTGTGGGGGGCGTGCGCAGAGCTGCTCGCGCCCGACTTCGAGACGCTCGTGTGGGACCTGCCGGGCCACGGCGGCAACCGCGCGCCGGCCGCCGGACCGCTCACGGTCGCGGACCTGGCACGCGAGGTCCTGTCGCGCGTCGACGGTGCGTTCTGGTACGCCGGCGACTCGGTCGGCGGGGCCGTCGGCCTGCAGCTGGCCCTCGACGCTCCCGACCGGGTGCGCGGCGTGGTGGCGCTGTGCACCGGGGCCCGGATCGGCACGTCGGAGTCCTGGCTGGAGCGGGCCGACCTGGTCCGGACCTCCGGGACCCCCGCGCTGGTGGCCGCCTCGGCCCAGCGGTGGTTCGGTCCCGGGTTCGTCGAGCGCGAGCCCGCTCGGGCCTCGGCGCTGCTGCATGCCCTGAGCGACGCCGACGACGACGGCTATGCCGCCGTCTGTGGTGCGCTCGCCGAGTTCGACGTCCGCGCCCGGCTCGGCGAGATCGGCGTACCCGTCCTGGCCGTCGCCGGCAGCGACGACGTGGCGACGCCGCCCGACCTGCTGCGCGAGATCGCCGAGGGGGTTCCGCACGGCTGCTTCGTGGAGCTCCCCGGAGTCGCCCACCTGGCTCCGATCGAGGCCCCCGAGCGGGTGGCCGAGCTGGTCCGAGAGCACTGCACCGAAACGGGACGGGAGACCTTCGCATGAGCTACGACGATGGGATGGCGGTGCGCCGCGAGGTGCTCGGGGACGCGCACGTCGACCGCGCGAGCGAGAGCGCCACCGCCTTCACCCAGGACTTCCAGGAGCTCATCACCAGCTATGCCTGGGGGGAGATCTGGACGCGACCCGGCCTCGACCGCCGTTCCCGCTCGATGATCACGCTGACGGCGCTGATCGCCCGCGGTCACCACGACGAGCTCGCGATGCACGTGCGCGCCGCGCTGCGCAACGGCCTCACCGTGGACGAGATCAAGGAGGTCATCCTCCAGTCCGCGATCTACTGCGGGGTCCCCGACGCCAACACCGCCTTCCGGATCGCGCAGCAGGTGCTCGTCGACGACGGCCTGCTGTAGCGCCGCCGCCGCGCCGCATGTAACGCGGGGTTATGGCTTCTGGTGACCCGAAATTCAGGGGTCCTAGAAGCCATAACCCCGCGTTACATCCGACGCGCCACGCACGCCGCCACCAGATCGGCGACCCGGGCGACGGCGGGTGAGAGGTCGCCGGAGCGGGTGGCCAGCGCGAGGTCGACGGTGGGCGCGTCGGTGAGGGCGACGTAGGCCACGCCGTCGAGGCCGAGGCTGCGCACGGGCTCGGGGACCAGCGCGACGCCGAGCCCGGCGGCGACGAAGACCACCAGGGTCGCGGTCTCGCCGACCTCGATCACCGGGTCGGGTGAGAAGCCGGCCTCGGCGCAGGCCGCGCGCACCTGGTCGTGCATCGAGGACCGATGGCCCGACGGATGCATCACGAACGGCGCGCCGGCCAGCGCCGACAGGGGGATCCGGCGGCGCCCGGCCAGCGGGTGGCTGGTGGGCAGTACGGCGACCAGGCGTTCGCTGCGCACGGTCCTGATCGTCAGATCGGCCTGGTGGAGGGGATCGGGGCGCAGCAGAGCGATGTCGACGGTCCGGTCCGCCAGCCCGTCGACCAGCCGTGGGGAGAGCTGCTCGCCGCGCAGCTCCAGGTCGACGTCGGGCAGCTCGCGGTGCACCTCGCGGGCGACGCGCGGCAGGACGTCGTACGTCGCGGTGCCGATGAACCCGACCGAGACCCGGCCCGCGCGGCCGGTGGCGAGGAGCTCGAGGTCGGCGCGGGCCCGGTCGACGTCCGCGAGCACGGTGTGGGCATGGTCGGCCAGCCGCCGCCCGGCCT
>JBAWHI010000106.1:0-1649 GCA_049593675.1 Nocardioides sp. | reverse complement strand
GCTCGAGGTCAGGGCTGCGGAGGTCAGACTGCGGTGGTCAGGCTGCGGTGGTCAGGCTGCGGTGGTCAGGCTGCGGTGGTCAGGCTGCGGAGGTGACGACCGCGCCGGCCGGTGCGGGGACCGGGATGCGCGTCAGGCCTGCCGCGGCCTCCTCGAGGGCCACGGCGTCGGAGACGTCGCGCAACACGTCGGAGAGCGGGACGTCCAGGGCGCCGCACAGCGAGGCGAGGAGCTCGGAGGAGGCTTCCTTCTGTCCGCGCTCGATCTCGGAGATGTAGCCGAGGCTCACGCGAGCCTCCGCCGAGACCTCGCGCAGCGTGAGGCCGCGCTGCATCCGCAGGTCGCGGAGCACGTCGCCGAGCAGCCGACGAAACAGCACCATGCGCATCTCCTTCCGAGGTCCACCAGGACTACAGGGCACCAACGCTACCCGAGCGGTGTTTCTTCCCGACGCAGGACGCCCTCCAACGCCCCCAGGGCCTCCCGCACGGTGCGGTCCTGGATCTGCTGTCGCTTGCCGGTGAGCTCGAGCGCGACGGCCTCGACCATGCCGGGACCGGCGAGCCCGACGAACACCGTGCCCGGCGCCTTGCCCTCCTGGTCGGCCGGGCCGGCCACCCCGGTGGTGGCGATGCCGTAGCGGGCCCCGGTCATCGCGCGCGCCCCGGTCGCCATCGCTGTGGCGCACTCCGGTGAGATCACGCCGTGCTCGGCGATCACCCGCTCGTCGACACCCAGGAGCGACGCCTTGAGGTCGGTCGCGTAGGCGACCACGCCACCGACGTAGGTCTCGGATGCCCCGGGAGTGTCGGTGAGGGCGACCGCGAGGCGACCGCCGGTCAGGGACTCGGCGGTCGCCACGGTCGCGCCTGCGGAGCGGAGCAGCAGGTGCACCCGCGTCGGGAGATCTGTCACGTCCCCACGCTAGCGGCGCTTGCCCCGCACGACCTTGATCACGTGCTTGGTCGACGCACCCCGGTTCGTGTCGTCGCCGAGGTACACGACGGTCAGCACCTTGCGGCCCGGCCGGCCGAACGCGTCGAGCCTGACGTCGGCCTTGCCGTTGCCCGTGAGGCGGGCACGCTGGTTGTGCTGGCCCGGGACCTTGACCACGACGACACCGCTCGGCGTGCCCCCGTCGGCCCGCACCCTGATCGTGACCTTGGCCCGCGTCTTGCCGGCCTTCACCCGGTGGGGCTTGTGGTCGACGCTGACCCGCGAGGCGGCCTTGCGCACCT
Source organism: Nocardioides sp. (assembly GCA_049593675.1). Lineage (GTDB taxonomy): Bacteria > Actinomycetota > Actinomycetes > Propionibacteriales > Nocardioidaceae > Nocardioides. Next base: position 411 of record JBAWHI010000106.1, on the reverse strand, counting down.
TGATGGTCACGGTGGTCTGCGACGGGTCGTGGGTGGCGTTGCCGGCATAGCGAACGGTGAGGGTGTGGAGGCCCGGCTCGAGCGCCTCGCCGTCGAGCGTCACCGTCCCGGTCCCGTCGGTGACGGTGCCGCTGGCGACGCTGGTGGCGCCCTCGGTGACCTCCACCGGTCCGGACGCCGTCTCCGGCGTCACCGACACCTCGATGGACCCGTCGGTGCCGTAGGTCATCGGCTGCGCCGTCGCCGACGTCGTCGTCGACACGGTGACCGGGTCGCTGACCCCGGCGAGCCCGACGACGACCGGGTCGTGGTCCGACGACCGGAACGGTCCGTCCTGGTGGAAGTCGGTGGAGTGGTAGTTGTAGCGGCTGTACTCCATCGCCACCGACTCTCCGGCGTTGATGTTCCACA
>JBAWHI010000105.1:0-3358 GCA_049593675.1 Nocardioides sp. | reverse complement strand
TCACGGCGTTCGTCTTCAGCGACCTGCTCGACGGCTACATGGCGCGCACCACGGGGCGGGTGAGCAAGTTCGGCGCGTTCTGGGACTCCACGCTCGACCGGATCGGCGACGGGGCGATCTTCATCGGACTCGCCTTGTACTTCGCCTGGGAGGAGCCGAGCCGGCTCTACCTCGTCCTCAGCCTGGTCTGCCTGCTGATGGGTGGGGTCACCTCCTACGCCCGTGCCCGGGGGGAGACCCTCGGGTTCTCGGTCAAGGTGGGCATCGCCGAGCGGGCGGACCGGCTGGTCGCGATCTTGGTGATGACCGGCCTGGGCGCGATCTTCGGCCTGCCCGTGCTGATGTACATCGCGCTGTGGGCGCTGGCCATCGCCTCGACCGTGACGGTCGTCCAGCGCGTGTGGGTGGTGCGGAAGCAAGCTCTGGCGGAGGCCGGCACTACGATCTGAAGCATGAGCGACAGCACGACTGACGAGACCAGCACCGGCACGACCCGCGTGAAGCGGGGGATGGCCGAGATGCTCAAGGGCGGCGTGATCATGGATGTGGTCACCGCTGAGCAGGCGAAGATCGCCGAGGACGCCGGCGCGGTGGCCGTGATGGCCCTCGAGCGGGTCCCTGCCGACATCCGGGCCCAGGGCGGGGTGTCGCGGATGAGCGACCCCGACATGATCGACGGGATCGTCGAGGCGGTCTCGATCCCGGTGATGGCCAAGGCCCGGATCGGCCACTTCGCCGAGGCGCAGGTGCTGCAGTCGCTCGGCGTCGACTACATCGACGAGTCCGAGGTGCTCACCCCGGCCGACTACGCCAACCACATCGACAAGTGGGCCTTCACGGTGCCGTTCGTGTGCGGCGCGACCAACCTGGGCGAGGCGCTGCGCCGGATCACCGAGGGTGCGGCGATGATCCGCTCCAAGGGCGAGGCCGGCACCGGCGACGTGTCCAACGCGGTCACCCACATGCGCACGATCCGCCGCCAGATCCGCCGGCTCGGCGCCCTGGAGACCGACGAGCTGTTCGTCGCGGCGAAGAAGCTGCAGGCGCCCTACGAGCTGGTCCGCGAGGTCGCGGCCCAGGGCAAGCTCCCGGTCGTGCTGTTCACCGCCGGCGGGATCGCGACCCCGGCCGACGCCGCGATGATGATGCAGCTCGGCGCCGAGGGCGTCTTCGTCGGCTCGGGCATCTTCAAGTCCGGCAACCCCGCGCAGCGGGCCGAGGCGATCGTCAAGGCCACCACCTTCCACGACGACCCCGACGTGGTCGCCAAGGTCTCGCGCGGGCTCGGCGAGGCGATGGTCGGCATCAACGTCGAGGACATCCCGCAGCCGCACCGGCTCGCCGAGCGCGGCTGGTGAGCTGGCGCTCGTGAGGCGGCGCCCGGCCCTGCGGACGGCCGGGCTGACGGTCGGGCTGACGGCCGGGCTGCTGCTGGTCGCCGCGCTCACGGGCTGCCAGGAGCAGGAGCGGAGCGTCGGGGGCGCGAGCCCGTTCCGGGCGGCCACCGAGCAGGGTGAGGTGCGCGGCTTCGCCCGCGAGGACACCGTGAGCTGGCGCGGGATCCCGTACGCCGCTGCGCCCGTCGGCGAGCTGCGCTGGGAGCCGCCCCAGCCGGCCGAGCCGCGGGAGGGCACGCTGGACGCGTCGACGTACGGGCATGCCTGCCCCCAGCCGCTCGGCAGGTCGCTCAGCGAGCGGCTCGCCGGCCCCATCGTCGACACCAGCGAGGACTGCCTCTATCTCAACGTCACCCGACCCAGGTCCGGCGACGCCCTGCCGGTGATGGTGTGGCTCCACGGGGGCGGGTTCACAGCAGGGACCGGCAACCTCCCGATCTACAACTCCACCCAGCTCGCTCGGCAGGGGGTGGTGCTCGTGACGCTCAACTACCGCCTGGGCAGACTCGGCTACTTCGCGCACCCGGCGCTGACCGCGCAGTCGGGGGAGCGGGTCGCGAACTACGGCCTGCTCGACCAGATCGCGGCCCTGGAGTGGGTGCGCGACAACATCGCGGCCTTCGGGGGCGATCCGGACGCGGTCACCGTCTTCGGCGAGTCGGCCGGAGGGATGTCGGTCAACGCGCTGATGTCGGCCCCGCGCGCCGACGGACTGTTCCGCAGTGCGATCTCGGAGTCGGGTCTGGGGCGGGAGCCCTCGGTCTCGTTCGAGCGCTCGGAGCGGCAGGGGGTCGAGGTCGCCGACCTCCTCGGGGTGAGCGACGCGACCGCGGCCGAGCTGCGCGCGCTCCCGGCCCGCAAGGTCGCAGCCCTCCCGCTCGACCTCCTCGAGGGGCAGGGCCCGATCGTCGACGACGTGCTGCCGAAGTCGGTCGTCGACACCTTCGAGGCCGGCGACGAGGCGCCGGTGCCCTATGTCGTCGGAGTCAACGACCTCGAGGTCCCCGACGGCTTCTTCGCTGCGGGCGGACGTGACCCCGACGCGATCCGGGACCGGATCATCGGGCCCGACCGGGCCGCGGCGCTCGCGGCCTACGGCGATGAGGAGACGCTCGACGCGCACCTGATGTCCGACGTGGTCTTCACCGAGCCGGCCCGCCACCTCGCCCTGCTGCACGGGCAGCGAGCTCCGACCTACCTCTACCGCTTCCAGGTGATCTCGCCGGAGCTGCGCCAGGCCTTCGGCGGCGCGCCGCACGCCTTCGAGATTCCCTTCGTCTTCGGCACCAGCGCCGACTACCCGGCTCGCGCCGAGGAGATCAGTGCGGCATGGGTCGCCTTCGCCGCAACGAGCGAGCCCGGCTGGCCCGAGGTCGGCCGGGGGACCCTGGTGCGGTTCACCAACGGCGGCTGGCGGGTGAGCGACGACGACCCGTGGAAGGCTCGCCTCGACGTCGTCGAGAGCGGCTACGCGCGCGGCTCGTAGAGTTCGGCACGTGTCCACCACCCCCACCATCGGCGTCCTCGCCGTCCAGGGCGACGTCCGCGAGCACGTCCGGATGCTCTCCGGCCTGGGCGTCGCGGCGATCACCGTGCGCCGTACCTCCGAGCTCGACGCGTGCGACGGTCTGGTCATCCCCGGCGGGGAGTCGACCACGATGGCGAAGCTGGCACGCACCTTCGACCTGTTCGAGCCGATCCGGCAGCGGATCAAGGAGGGCCTGCCGGCGTTCGGGACCTGCGCCGGGATGATCATGCTGGCCGACCGCATCGAGGACGGCGCCGCCGACCAGGAGACGCTCGGCGGACTGGACATCACGGTGCGACGCAACGCGTTCGGGCGGCAGGTCGACTCCTTCGAGGGCGACGTCGACGTCGACGGGCTGGTCGAGCCGGTGCACGCGATCTTCATCCGGGCGCCGTGGGTCGAGTCGGTCGGGTCCGATGTCGAGGTCCTCGCC
>JBAWHI010000104.1:0-6155 GCA_049593675.1 Nocardioides sp. | reverse complement strand
CCGGCCGGGCCCCCATCGCCAGGATGTCGCGGACGATGCCACCGACCCCGGTCGCGGCGCCCTGGTACGGCTCGACGTACGAGGGGTGGTTGTGCGACTCGACCTTGAAGGTGACCGCGTAGCCCTGACCGATGTCGAGGACGCCGGCGTTCTCGCCGATGCCGGCCAGCATCTTGCCTGCCGGCGTCTCCTGCGGGATCTCGGAGAACTGCTTGAGGTGCACCTTGGAGCTCTTGTAGGAGCAGTGCTCGCTCCACATCACCGAGTACATCGCCAGCTCGGAGCTGGTGGGGCGACGGCCCAGGATCTCGCGGATCTCCTGGTACTCGTCGGCCTTGAGCCCCAGGTCGGCCCAGGGCTGCTCGTGGTCGGGGTCCTGCGCGGCGAGCGCGACGGTGTCCAGCACGGCGTCAATCTACCGGCGCGCGGCGCCGCGAGAGCCGCGGGGCGCACGGAAGGTCCGTGAGCCGCTCGGCAGCGCGCCCCGCGTCGCCGCCGTGTCGCGGCTCAGCCGGCGATCAGCGACCGGGAACGGGAGCCTCGGTGGGCACGAGGAAGGTGTAGGCGCCCCCGGCCTGGCCGGCGGCGTAGAGCTCGACGTGACGGTCGAGCTCGAGACCCTCGGCCGCCACGCGCTCGACGACGACCGCCGCCTCGGGCCGCAGCGGCAGCCCGGCCTCGGTGAGCACCGCACGCGGGTCGGTATGGAGCCGGTCCGCGAAGGCGCGGTCCCGCTCGGATCGGAACACGACCGAACCCCAGGTCCGGACGAACTCGGCACGCTCGCGCATCTCCATCGACGATCCTCCCGATAGTCCCCCGACTGGTCCCTAGATCATATATTTAGAGAGCGGCCGGACGTCGCACTTTGGCGAATCCGGTCTGGGAGATCGCCGAGGTTTTTACCCACCGGTCTAGCCGGCCCGGAGTCGGCGCGACTCCGGGCCCGCTGCGAGCCGCTCGGGTCAGCCGGCCGCCGCCTCCAGCTCCGGCGCCGGGGTCCAGGCGTAGCCGTCCCACCACCAGTGGCCGTCGGAGCTCACCAGCGGGACACCCTGGGTCGGGTCCGTGTGGAAGTGCGGGACCAGGCCCAGGAACGGCTGGATGCTCCAGGCGCCGGACCCCTGGTCGGTGCGCAGGTCGGTCATGATCGTCTCCCCCCAGGTCGAATCGTCTCGACCAGCGTCCTCCCGCACGGTCGCGCCCGGGCGCGGTTGCGGAAATCTTGCGGCGAGCGGCGAATTACACGCCTGTAGTTACCGCTGCGCACTGTTACGGGTGTGATTTGTGAGGTTATCGTGACGTCGCTCGACTCCCCCTTCCCCTGGAGCCCGCTATGCACCGCCGCCCGGCCCGCGCCCTGTTGCGCCGCACCCTCGCCGTCCTCTCGGCGGGCGCCGTCGCCTCCGTCGCCCTCGCCGCCACCTCCACGCTCGAGCGCCCCTCGACCGCGGTCGCCGACGGCGACGCCGCTCGGCTGAGCGCCGCTCGCGCCGGCAACGTCGTCACCCCGGGCGACTTCACCGGATACGGCTTCGACCAGTGCGTGGCACCGACCCAGAAGATGATGAACACCTGGCTGCAGAGCTCGCCGTTCCTCGCGGTCGGCATCTACATCTCCGGCGACTCCCGTGCCTGCCGCAGCCAGCCCAACCTGAGCCCCACCTGGGTGCGCAAGCAGCTGGCCCGCGGCTGGCGGCTGCTCCCGATCACGCTCGGCCCCCAGGCCTCCTGCCAGCCCCGGTTCCCGCGCTACGACGATGACCGCACGATCAACCCCAAGCCGGGTGCGAAGAAGCGCTACGGCAAGGCCCGCAAGCAGGGGTCCGCCGAGGCCGTCGACGCCGTCGCAGCCGCGAGCGCGCTGGGCATCGTCGCGGGCAGCACGCTCTGGTACGACCTCGAGGGCTTCGACCTCGGCAACACCCACTGCCGCGAGTCGGCGCTCGCCTTCCTCAGCGCCTGGACCAACAAGATCCGCAAGCTCGACTACGTCTCCGGGGTCTACTCCAGCGCCGGGTCCGGCATCAAGATGCTCGACGACGCCCGCCACAGCAAGCGCTCCGGCGTCACGCTGCCCGACATGATCTGGGTGGCTCGCTGGGACGGCCGCGCCAACGTGGAGACGTCCTACCTGCGATCCGACGGGTGGCGCGGGGCCCGCGTGAAGCAGTACCAGGGCGGCCACAACGAGACCTGGGGCGGCGTCACGATCAACATCGACCGCAACTTCCTCGACGTGGGCCGCGGCTCGGTCGCGGAGCCGGAGTCGCACTGCGGGGGCGTCAAGATCGCCTACGGCCTCTACCCGCCGCTGGTGCCCGGCACCGGCAAGGACGCCGCGCCCGGGCCGAAGGTCAAGGCGCTGCAGTGCCTGCTGCAGGAGCGGGGTCTCTACACGGGCAAGATCAACGGCACCTACTCCCCGCGCACCCAGGTCGCGGCCGGGGCGTTCCAGGAGCAGCGCGGCTTCCCGGTCTCCACGAAGTGGAACCGGCGCGACTGGGTCTCGCTCCTGGCCGCCGGCAACCGCCCGGTGCTGAAGTTCGGCTCGGCGGGACCGGAGGTACGCCGGGTGCAGCGCGCCCTGAACGCGATGTTCGATCGAGACAAGCCGCTCAAGGCGAACGGCGTCTACAACGCCACGACCATGGCGGCCGTGCGGGCCTGGCAGAAGAAGATCCGGATCGAGCAGAGCGGCGTCGTCGGTCGGGTCGGCTGGAAGGCGCTGGCCGAGGGCAAGCGCCGGCGCTGACGCCCGGCCGCGTCACCCGCCCAGCGACTCGGTCTCCGAGCAGAAGAGGTACTGCGCCGCGGCGTCCTGGTTGCCGTGGTCGACCAGCGGCGATCGCGCGCGGGCCTGGTCGGCGATCGCGACCGGGTACGGCGCCGCGATGACGCCCACGCAGAACGACACCTCCTCAGCCGGGTCGGGCAACGAGATCGTGCCGTAGCCGAGGTCGTCGCCGTAGGGCTGGCGGCGCTCCAGCGGACGCGGGACCTCGACCTCGCCCCGCAGGGTCTCGCCGGGTGCGATGCGGGTCGCCCGCACCTGCGGCGCCTGCGCCCAGTCCTTCCGGTCGGTGTCCGGGAGGGGGAAGACCCGCTGCGCGATCACCACCCCGGTCTCGGTGCCCGTCACGTAGGCGCGCGAGGTGTCGCCGTCGTAGTCGCCGTTCTCGTCCGCGAGCCGGTCGGGCACCAGGAGCTCGGTGTCGGAGCGGTTGGTGATCCGGTAGGTCACCCGCACCGCGTCCTGGTCGACCTCGAGGGCGGTGTCGACGTCGACCTCGGGCCGGGCTGCCGGACTCGTCGGGTCGGCGGGCTCGCCGCCGTCCTGCACCGTGCTGCTCACGCCCGTCTCGGGAGAGGAGCCGGTCGCGCCGGTCGGGTCGTCGCCGCAGCCGGCGAGCGCCAGCGTCCCGACGAGCACAGCGACACCCGCCACGAGCCGCCGCAGCGGCCGTTCAGTAGTGGTCACGGTGGGGTGCACCCATCTCCTCGCGTAGCCCGTTCTCCGTATAGACGTACGGATGGTCCGGATCGATCCGCTCCGGCGTGTCGGGATCGTCGTCATGGTCGATCGGCAGACCGGCCGCGACCCGCTCGCGGTTGTTGTCCCCGACGTCGTAGGGGTCCTCGCCCTCGTAGGTGCCGTCGCGGAGGGTGTCGTTCATGTAGTCGTAGACGTGCGCCATCTCGTGGTAGAGCACGGCCGAGGGCGGCCCGTCGTACAGGGTGTTGAAGTGCGTGGAGTACTCGATCCGGTTGGCGTTGCCGTCGTGGCTCGCCGTGCTGTTGTCCGGGGTGGGGTACTCGCTGATCGTGAGGCTCTCCTTGTTGAAGCCCAGGAAGCCGGAGTTGTCGTGGTTCTCCTGCAGGTTCGCCAGCATCTGCTGGCCGGCCGGCGACGACCTGAGCATCTCGAGGTCGGCCTGCACCCGGGCCACGAACTCGGGGCTGCCCTCGACCTTGATGAACGACCCGGTGTCGGGGATCTCGACGGTCACCCGCTGCTCGGTGTCGTAGGCGGCGTCGCCGGGCTCCACGTGGGTGGTGTCCGAGCCGCTCCCGGCGTACGTCGTGTCGTCGCCTCGCCCGGAGTAGGTGACGTCTCCCCCGGACCCGCCGTGGACGGTGTCGTCGTCCCGGCCGCCCGAGAGGATGTCGTCGCCCGAGCCGCCGTCGAGGCGGTCGTCACCGTCGGCCCCCTCGAGGTAGTCCTGGCCCTCGCCCCCGACGAGCACGTCGTCGCCGCCCGTCCCGTAGAGCGTGTCGCGCCCGGAGCCACCGGTCACCACGTCGCCGCCGCCCTGGCCGTCCAGGTAGTCGGCGTCCGCGCCGCCGGAGACCCGGTCGGCTCCGGACCCGGTGTCGATCTTGTCCTCGCCGTCCATGCCCAGGACCGTGTCGCTGCCGTCGCGGGAGACGATCGTGTCGTCGCCCTCTCCGCCGATGAGCGTGACGTCGACGTCGGTGCCCTCCGGCACGTCGATGCGGTCGCTGCCGCCGCCGGCACGGACCACGATCTCCTGACCGTCGGGGACCCGGTAGCTCTGACCGTTCACCGTGACCACACGGTCGCCGGTCCGCGGGTCGATCTCGACGCGGATCTCGTCGTCGCCGTCACCGGTGCCGAAGATGGTGCGGTCACCGTCGGTGATCACACCGACGTCCTCGCCCAGGGAGCGGGCGCCGTCGAAGCCGGAGGTGGATCCGTCGGCGACCGACGCCCAGGTGCGGGCGAGCGCTCGCCAGTCGGCTGCGGCGTCGCGCAGGGCGGTGGTGTCACGTGCCAGCGTGGCGTCGAGCTCCTCGCGCAGACCCTGGGCGTTGGCGACCGCCTGGTCCGCGCGTCGGCGCTCCTCGTCGGTCTCGGTCCGGAAGGCGAACCCGCCGGAGCCGACCGGGATCGGGATCCGCGGCAGGGACGCGACCGTGGCCCACTCCTGGTCGAGCCGGCCCTGACAGATGCGGACCGAGCCGGCGGCCGCCGACAAGGTGGTGGCCAGGGTCTCGGCGATCCTGGCCGCCGTGTCGAGGTCGCCGACGAGCTCCTTGCGGTGGGCGTCGTAGGAGTCGGCGGTGCGCCCCTCCCAGCCGGCGTCCCGGGCCGTGCGGGCGGCCTCGTCGACACCGTCGCTGGTGCCGGTGATCGCCTGGGACAGGCTGGCCCACGCGGTGGACGCGGTGTCCAGGCGCGCGGCCTGCTCGCGCAGGTCGAAGATCCCCTCGGGCATGCCGGCTCCCCCTCAGCCCGTCGCCGGGCCGGTGGTGGTCGTCGTGGTGGTGCCGGTCGGAGGGGCCGGGCCGGGCTCGTCCGAGGGAACCCCCGGGGTCAGCGTCTCCAGCGACTCGGCGGCCGCCTCGTCGGTGGTGGTCATGTCGAACGCGACCGCGTACAGGTCGTCCATGTCCTGCTCGAGCACCGAGGACAGGTGCCCCAGCGCCGCCCCGGCGGCCTCGGCGACCGCCAGGTGCGCGCCGACCAGCACCGGCCCTCCGGGGGTGTTGCCGGCGGCCTCACCCGGCACGTCCAGCTGCCCCAGCGCCGACTGCCAGCCGTCGACCAGCTCCTGCGACGCCGTCAGGCAGGCGCCCGCGAGCGTGGTGAGGTCTGCGGGTACGACGTGCACGGCTGGTCCTCCTGGTCCCGAGGTCGACTCGAGGAGCACCTGCCCGGGACACGCGGCCCCCAAACGCGGGGCAGACCCGGCGTCAGCCCACGGGTGGACCGGCGAGCAGCGCGACCCCGGTGAGCGCGACGACCGCGACCGCGCCGGCCAGAGCGCCGCGCAACGGGTTGCGGATCAACCAGGCGGCCGACCGCTCGACGACGCCGACCGGCGCCGACCCGCGCAGTCGCCAGGTGTCGCCCAGAGCGCCGCGCCGCTCGGCGTACCGGTCGAAGACGACCGTGAAGAACGGCGGGATCGCTGCGGCCAGGCCGAGCAGCAGGCGCCCGGCTGTCCAGCGCTGGTCGATCGCGACCAGCACGGTCGTCAGGCAGTAGGCGATGAACACGACACCGTGGACCATGCCGAAGACCTGGACGCCGAGCTCGGTCGTCTCGGTGACGTACTTGAGGAACATGCCGGTCAGCAGCAGTGCCCAGGTGATCGCCTCGGCGATCGCGACGCGGCGGAAGAGATGCA
>JBAWHI010000103.1:0-1939 GCA_049593675.1 Nocardioides sp. | reverse complement strand
AGCGTGGCCAGACCCAGGGCGCCTTCGGGCGGCCCGGCGGTCCCTCGCGTCGCGGTCGCAAGTCGAAGCGGGCGCGTCGCCAGGAGTTCGAGGCCATGCAGGCCCCGACCATCGGCGGTGTGCGCGTCCGCAAGGGCGACGGCGAGACGATCCGGCTGGCCCGGGGCTCCTCGCTGACCGACTTCGCCGAGAAGATCGGCGTCGACGCGGCCTCGCTGGTGCAGATGCTGTTCAGCCTCGGCGAGATGGTCACGGCCACCGAGTCGGTCAACGACGAGACCCTCGAGCTCCTCGGCGACGAGCTGAACTACATCATCGCCGTGGTCTCGCCCGAGGACGAGGACCGGGAGCTGCTGGAGTCCTTCGACCTCGAGTTCGGCGAGGACGAGGGCGACGAGTCCGACCTGGCGGCCCGCCCGCCGGTCGTCACCGTCATGGGTCACGTCGACCACGGCAAGACGAAGCTGCTCGACGCTCTCCGCAACGCCAACGTGGTCGCCAAGGAGGCCGGTGGGATCACCCAGCACATCGGTGCCTACCAGGTGGCCACCCAGGTCGACGGCGACGAGCGTCGGATCACCTTCATCGACACCCCGGGTCACGAGGCGTTCACCGCCATGCGTGCGCGCGGTGCCCAGGCGACCGACATCGCGGTGCTGGTCGTCGCGGCCGACGACGGCGTGATGCCGCAGACGGTCGAGGCGCTCAACCACGCGAAGGCGGCCAACGTGCCGATCGTGGTGGCGGTCAACAAGATCGACAAGCCCGACGCCGACCCGACCAAGGTGCGCGGCCAGCTCACCGAGTACGGCCTGGTCCCCGAGGAGTACGGCGGCGACACCATGTTCGTCGACGTCTCGGCGAAGTCCGAGCTCAACCTCGACAAGCTGCTCGAAGCCGTCGTGCTCACCGCGGACGCGTCGCTGGACCTGCGAGCCAACCCCGACCAGGACGCCCAGGGCCTGATCGTCGAGGCGCACCTGGACCGCGGTCGCGGTCCGGTCGCCACCGTCCTGGTGCAGCGCGGCACGCTGCGCGTGGGCGACTCCATCGTCGCGGGTCCGGCCTACGGCCGGGTGCGGGCGATGCTCGACGAGCACGGCGACAACATCGAGGAGGCCGACCCGTCGCGGCCGGCGATGGTCCTCGGGCTCACCGCGGTGCCGGGGGCCGGCCAGAACCTGATCGTCGTCGACGACGACCGGGTGGCCCGGCAGATCGCCGAGAAGCGCGAGTCGCGCGAGCGGGCGGCCATGCAGGCCAAGCGTCGCGTGCGTCGCACCCTGGAGGACTTCATGGCCTCCATGGAGAAGGGCGAGAGCCAGGAGCTCAACCTCATCCTCAAGGGCGACGTGTCCGGCTCGGTCGAGGCGCTCGAGGACTCGCTGGCCAAGATCGACGTCGGCGACGGCGTCAGCCTGCGGGTCATCGACCGCGGTGTCGGTGCGATCACCGAGACCAACGTCGACCTGGCAGCCGCCTCCGACGCCATCATCATCGGGTTCAACGTCCGCCCCCAGGGCAAGGCGACCGAGATGGCCGACAAGGAGGGTGTCGAGATCCGCTACTACTCGGTCATCTACCAGGCGATCGAGGAGATCGAGGCGGCCCTCAAGGGCATGCTCAAGCCCGAGTACGAAGAGGTCTCGCTCGGTCGGGCCGAGATCCGGGAGATCTTCCGCTCCAGCAAGATCGGCAACATCGCCGGCTGCATGGTCCTCTCGGGCACGATCCGACGCAACGCGAAGGCGCGGCTCATCCGCGACGGCAACGTGGTCTCGGAGAGCCTGGACCTGGCGTCGTTGCGCCGCGAGAAGGACGACGTCACCGAGGTCCGCGAGGGCTTCGAGTGCGGTCTGGTGCTGCGCGGCTACAACGACATCAAGCAGGGCGACGTGGTCGAGTGCTTCGAGATGCGCGAGATCCCGCGGGGGTAGCC
>JBAWHI010000102.1:0-5552 GCA_049593675.1 Nocardioides sp. | reverse complement strand
CCGGGCTGGCTGGAGCGCTGATGGTCGGGGTGGCCGCGGCGAAGGCGCTGGCCATCGGCCTCGGCAAGCCGATCTACGGCGTCAACCACCTCGCGGCGCACGTCGCCGTCGACCAGCTCGAGCACGGCGCGCTGCCCGAGCCGTGCCTGGCGATGCTCGTCAGCGGGGGCCACTCCTCGCTGCTCCGGGTGACCGACGTGACCGGCCATCACGGGGGTGTCGATCCGCTCGGCGCCACCATCGACGACGCGGCGGGGGAGGCGTTCGACAAGGTGGCCCGCCTGCTCGGGCTGCCGTTCCCCGGTGGCCCGCACATCGACCGCGTCGCCCGCGAGGGCAGCAGCGTCTACGTCGACTTCCCCCGTGGCCTCAGCTCTCGGCGCGACCTGGAGCGGCACCGCTTCGACTTCTCGTTCTCGGGGCTCAAGACCGCCGTCGCGCGCTGGGTCGAGGCGCGCGAACGGTCCGGGGAGCCGGTGCCGGTCAACGACGTCGCCGCGTCCTTCCAGGAGGCCGTCTGCGACGTGCTGACCCGCAAGGCGATCGATGCCGCCGTCAGCGAGGGCATCGAGGACATCCTCATCGGCGGCGGCGTGGCGGCGAACTCCCGGCTGCGGGTGCTGGCCGAGGAGAGGGCCGCGGTGCACGGGATCCGGGTGCGGGTGCCGCGCCCCGGCCTGTGCACGGACAACGGCGCGATGGTCGCAGCCCTCGGGTCCGAGATGGTCGCCCGCGGTCGAACTCCGTCGGCCCTCGACCTGCCGGCCGACTCCTCGCTGCCCGTGACCGACGTGCTCGTCTGAGCTCGTCGGCCCGCGTGCGCCGGCCCCTGCCGTGCTAGTTGGAGAGCAGGAACTCGTTGACCATCTCCGGGTTGCCGCCCTCGATCGGACCGTCGAGGACCTCACGCTCCGACCAGGCCAGGTCGACCCGGTTCAGGGTCCACGCGTTGTCCTTCCAGTTGGCCTCCGACACGAGCAGGTGGCCGGCATCGGCCCACGCGACCGACTTGATCACGTCGCCGCGGCCCTCGGACTCCCAGCGGCCGACCACCTCCAGGTCCAGGTCGAGGACGGTCGCGCTGCCGAGCATCGCGTTGTCGCCGCGGGACCCGAGCAGGTGCTGGCCGTCGGGTGAGAACGCGAGGAACGACGTCTCGCAGCTCTGCGCGAGGACCTGTGCCGCCTCCGGGTCGTAGAGGGCCGCGCAGCCGAACTGCTCGTTGCTCGACGATCGAGCGAGGTCGACCGCCCACAGCGATCCGTCGGGACTCACGTCTCGCACCTGCATCGGCTCGCTGGTGGTGATCTCCCGGAAGCCCGCTGGGGTCACCTCTCCTGTCGTCGTGTTGTAGTCGCCGACCAGCAGGCGATCAGCGTCGAGCACGGCCTCGATGCTGCCGACCGCCTCGCCCGGCATCGGGATGCCGGGAAGCTCGGTCGGAGTGGCCTCGCCGCTGGACAGCACCCGGATGGTGGAGTCCGCCGCGATCCACGCCACCGCGTCGTCGTCGGCGCTCATCGTGATCGCGTTCAACCGGACCGGGTACTCCTCCTGGAGCGTGCCGTCCGCGGCGTAGACCCGGACGGCGTAGGGGTCCTGGAGAGCGAGCACGGCCCGCCCGTCGGTGAGGACGCCGAGCTGCATGACGGCGTCGTTGTCCACGCCGAGCTGACTCGTGCTCCCGTCGGGGAGGGTGAGCACGCCGTCGTGGAGCACCGAGGCTCCTGGCGAGGTCGGCAGTGGCGGTGCGGGCTCGGGCGCCTTGCTGCCCGGCCCGCCGCTCAGCACGGCGGGCACCACGATCACCGCCGCCACCACGGCTGCCACCGCACCGGCGGCGGCGCTCCGACGCCGACGTCGGATCGAGTGCGCCTTCCCGCGCACGTCCTCGAAGGAGAGAGGTGCCCCCCGGACGTGCTCGGCCTGGCGCTCCAGCTCCCGGACGAAGGTCTGCTCGGTCATCGCTCCTCCTTCCCGTCGGTGGGTCGACTGGTGGGGTTCAGGTCCGCGGGCGTGCGCTCACGGAGGGCAGCCAGCGCTCTGCTGGTCTGGGACTTCACGGTGCCGACGGAGATGCCGAGGACCTCGGCGGTCTCAGCCTCCGACAGCTGCTCGTAGTAGCGCAGGACGACGACGGCGCGGGCCCGGCGGGGCAGCGTCGAGACGACCTGCCACACCGCGTCACCGAGCCCCTCGTCGTACGCGTCGTGCGTGGGGGTGCTGTCCGGCAGCTCCTCGGTGGGTCGCTCCCGTCGGTGCCAGGCGCGACGCCACAGCGAGTTGGTCTCGTTGACCATGATCCGGCGCACGTAGGCGTCCGTGGAGCCACGGTCGCGGACCTTGTCCCAGGCCAGGTACAGCTTCGCCAGGGACGTCTGCAGGACGTCCTCGGCCTGGTGCCGGTCGCCGGTGAGCAGGTACGCCGTGCGCAGCAGGCGCGCCTGGCGCGCCTCCAGGTACGCCGTGAAGTCGGCGTCGCGGTCGATCATGACCGCCCCAGTCTCCTCCGTTGTCTGCACACCCCCTGGACGCGACTCCCCGTCAGAAGGTTGCATTTTTGGACCGGTGCGGTTGGCTGGCTGCATGCATCAGGTGAAGGGCGTCGTCGCCCGTGGCAAGGGTCAGCCGGTCGAGCTGACGACGATCAACGTGCCCGACCCCGGTCCGGGCGAGGCGCTGGTGAAGGTCCAGGCGTGCGGGGTGTGCCACACCGACCTGCACTACCGGGAGGGTGGCATCAACGACGACTTCCCGTTCCTGCTCGGCCACGAGGCCGCCGGAGTGGTCGAGGCCGTCGGCGACGACGTGACCTCCGTGGCCCCGGGCGACTTCGTCATCTTGAACTGGCGCGCGGTGTGCGGCGACTGCCGCGCCTGCGACCGCGGCGAGCCGTGGTACTGCTTCGCCACCCACAACGCGACCCAGAAGATGACCCTCGAGGACGGGACCGAGCTCTCGCCGGCGCTCGGGATCGGGGCGTTCGCGGAGAAGACGCTGGTCGCTGCCGGTCAGTGCACCAAGGTCGACCCGTCCGCGCGACCGGCCGCCGTCGGCCTGCTCGGCTGCGGGGTGATGGCCGGTATCGGCGCGGCGATCAACACCGGTGCCGTCACCCGCGGCAAGTCCGTGGCCGTGATCGGCTGCGGCGGCGTCGGGGTCGCCGCGATCGCCGGCTCGGCGCTGGCCGGCGCGACGCCGATCATCGCGGTCGACATCGACCCCAAGAAGCTCGAGGCCGCGAGCCGGATGGGCGCCACCCACACGGTCGACTCCTCGAAGGTCGACCCCGTGACCGCGATCCAGGAGCTCACCGGCGGCAACGGCGCCGACGTCGTGGTCGACGCGGTGGGGCGCCCCGAGACGTGGAAGCAGGCGTTCTACGCACGCGACCTCGCCGGCACGGTGGTGCTGGTCGGCGTGCCCACGCCCGAGATGACGATTCCCGACATCCCGCTGATCGACGTGTTCGGGCGCGGCGGCTCGCTGAAGTCCAGCTGGTACGGCGACTGCCTGCCGAGCCGGGACTTCCCGATGCTGGTCGACCTCTACCAGCAGGGCCGGCTCGATCTCGACGCGTTCGTCACCGAGGAGATCGGGATCGGCGACGTGGAGGCGGCCTTCGGCCGGATGCACGAGGGTGACGTGCTGCGCTCGGTGGTGATCCTCTGATGGCGGCTCGTGTGGACCATGCCGTCTCCTCGGGCACCTTCAGCCTGGACGGCGAGACCTTCGACGTCGACAACAACATCTGGGTGATCGGCGACGACAGCGAGTGCATCGTCATCGACGCGCCCCATGACGTCGCCGACATCCTCGCCGTCGTCGGGGACCGCACGGTCAAGGCCATCGTGTGCACCCACGCCCACGACGACCACGTGCGCGTCGCCCCGGCTCTGCGCGAGGAGGTGGTCGCGCCGATCCTGCTGCACCCCGACGACAAGGTGCTGTGGGAGCTGACCCACCAGAACTATCTCTGGGACATGGACCTCGTCGACGGGGCCGTCATCGAGGTGGCCGGCACGACGCTGCAGGTGCTGCACACGCCGGGCCACGCGCCCGGGGCGGTGTGCCTCTACGCCCCGGACCTGGGCTGTGTCTTCACCGGCGACACGCTCTTCAACGGTGGCCCCGGCGCGACCGGCCGGTCGTTCTCCGACGCGGACGTGATCGTGGACTCGATCCGGACGAGGCTGTTCTCGCTCCCGGGCGAGACGGTCGTGCACACGGGCCACGGCGACGACACCACCATCGGTGCCGAGAAGGCCGCCCTGGGCTGATCGTCGTCGGTCAGAACGGCCGGACGAGCAGCGCCGTGCCCTGGCCGGCGACCCGGGTCAGCACGATCGTCGCCTCTTCGGTGCCGTGCAGCGCGAGGCGCTTGCGCAGCTGCTCGGGGACGACGTCGACCCCGCGCTTCTTGATGGTGAGCCGCCCGATGCCCCTCTCGCGCAGCGCGGCCCGCAGCGCCTTCTCGCGGTAGGGCAGCTCCTCGAGCACCTGGTAGCCGCGCGCGAACGGCGTCCGGAACGCCTGGTCCGAGGTGACGTAGGCGATGTGCTCGTCGAGCAGACCGCCGTCGACCCCGGCGGCCACCGCGGTCACCAGCCCGGCTCGGATCACCGCGCCGTCGGGCTCGTAGAGGTACTCGCCGACCGGCCGCACCGGGGCGCCGGGATCGTCGTCCTCGGTCAGCGTGGCCAGACCCCCGTCGCCGATGACGGTCGCACGCCGTGCGGTGGTCGCCAGCCGCCCCGACCAGAGCGCCGCCTCCTTGACCTCGCCGTGGTCGCTGACCCACTCGGCCTCGACGCCGTCGGGCACCAGGTCGTGGGGGATGCCGGGCGCCACCTTCACGCAGGCCGCGCGGCCCAGGAGGTCCAGGACGAACGCCCATGGCGGCGTCCAGTCCTCGACGTCGAAGCTGCGCCCGCGCGCCGTACGTCGCGCCGGGTCGGCGTAGGCGACGTCGAACGGCGTGGTGTCGACCGTGGTCGCATCGGTCACGCTGACCGCGCCGGGCAGGTCGAGGGCCGCGAGGTTGGCGCGGGCCACCTCGACCCGGACGTCGTCGAGGTCGACGCCTGCGCAGATCAGCCCCGCGCGCGAGCCGGCGATCAGGTCGCCGCCGATGCCGCAGCCGAGGTCGATCAGGGTCTCGGTCGAGGACGCCACCAGGCGGGCCGCGCGGTGCTCGGCGACCCGCAGCCGGGTCGCCTGCTCGAGGCCGTCGGGGGTGAAGTACATCCGGTCGGCCTGGTCGCCGAACTTGGCCCGGGCCCGCACCCGCAGCGTCGACTGGGTCATCGCGGCGGCCACCTGGGCCGGCTGCGCCGTACGCCGCAACCGGGTCTGGATGGCGAGCAGGTCGTCGCCACCGCCGGCCAGCTCGTCGCCCGCGGCGGCGAGCAGCCGCTGCCCGTCGTCGGTCAGCAGCCAGCGAAACGCGTCCAGGTCCACCCACGGATCCTCCCGCACGGACCCGCTCTGGCACTCCATCCGGTCGAGTGCTAACGTCAGATCTGGCACTCTCCCCGTGAGTGTGCCAGCGC
>JBAWHI010000101.1:0-1549 GCA_049593675.1 Nocardioides sp. | reverse complement strand
AGACCAGGGCTCCCGCCACGGAGGCGGTGACCGCGAGCGCGAGCCCGATCCAGTCGAGACGCCCGGGGGGCCGCTGGTGCTGCACCGGCCGACCGGCCAGCGCCCGGATGGCGGCGGCCAGCACCAGGCCGACGGCCAGGTTGACGGCGAAGATCGCGCGCCAGTCGGCGACCGCGAGGACCACCGCACCGAACAGCGGGCCGATCACGCTGCCGAGCTCCTGGACGGCCGACACGATGCCGAGGGGGACCCCGCGCCGCTCGGCCGGATAGAGGTCGGCGACCAGTGCGAGCGTCGCGGGCACCAGGCCGCCGCCGCCGACGCCCTGGAGGAACCGGCCGGTGACCATGCTGGGCAGGTCGTAGGCGAGGGCGGTGATCAGCGAGCCGAGCGCGAACACGATGAGCGCGGCCACCAGCACCGGGACTCGGCCGCGCAGGTCCGCGATCCGCCCGATGAGGGGGAGCATCGCGACGTAGCCCAGCAGGAAGCCGGACACGATCGGCGCCGCTCGCTGCAGCTGGTCGACCGGGATGCCGGCGCTGGCCATCATGTCCGGCAGCGCCAGCACGACGACGTAGGTGTCCGCCGCCGCGAACGCCACGGCGACCGCCGCCAGGGCGAGCAGCAGCCGCGGAGACCCGGTCACGGGGCGGAGATGTCCGGCTCGATGCCGTAGTCCTCGAAGGTCAGCGTGTAGGTCATCGGGTCGGAGCCGTCGAAGAACACCCCGGTGAGGTCCGCACTGCGCAGCTCGTTGTCCTCCGTCACCGTGTAGGAGACCTCGAACTCGCCCTGGGCGGACGGCATCACGCCGCGTACGGCGTCGCCGTCGAGGCTGCCGGTGTACTCGGTCAGCACCTCGTCGTTGTCGGCGCCGCCCCGCACGCTCTCGCCCTCCTCCACGTCGGTGGTGGCGGTGAGCAGGGACGAGAAGCCGGTGCCGGGAGCCATCAGCTGCGCCGGGTCCGGAGCGCCGTAGTCGCCGGGGTTCACGACCTGGTAGCCCTGGGTGAACGGGATCTCGGCGTAGACCTGGTCGTCGACCGCGACGATGGGGACCTCGGCGGCCTGGCCGGCGATCTTGACCGTGATGCTGCCCTCGAACGCGGGCGCGTGGGTCGCGACCCCCTGCGCGGACTCCAGGACGGCGCTTCCCTCGAGCGGGTCCTCGGTGGCCAGGGAGATCTGGAGGCCGCTGGTGTCGTCGAGGTTCTGCTGCGCCTGCTCGAGGACCTCCTCCGGCGGCGCGCCGTCGCCGTCGGAGTCGCCTCCGCAGGAGGCCAGGAACAGGACGGAGAGGCTGGTTGCGACGAGGCCGCCGGCCGTGCGGGCGGAGCGAGACGCGGTCCGTGAGGGCATGGGCTCAGCCTCCCACACGGACTCGATGCGCGACCGGTCCCGCGCAGGCGGCGATCGGCTGGCTGCCCGGGACCCCCGAGCCGTCTCGTCGCCCGGTGGCGGCGGGAAGCTCCACCGGGGCGCCACTGGCGGCCGCGGCGCGGGCAGGGGCGGTTCCGGCCCAGGCGAAGACGAGGGCGTCCTCGCC
>JBAWHI010000100.1:0-2936 GCA_049593675.1 Nocardioides sp. | reverse complement strand
GGCTACGCCGCCAACGAGTCCGACGACCTCGGCAGCGCCTGCTAGCGAGGACGCGGCAGCGAACTCGATGGTGGTGGTCGAGCGAGCGGCACGAGCGAGCTCGCGAGGTCGTGTCCCGCGTGTCGAGACCCGGACGGGTCGCCGCCCGGACCCGACTCCAGTCGGCCCCCTAGGGTGGTCGCCGTGACCGAGCAGAGCGACACGTCCGCCGTGGACCGGCGCGTGGTGGCGGTGGTGGTCACCTTCAACCGGATCGACCTGTTGCGGACCCTGCTCGACCGGCTCGACCAGGTGCCCGAGCTCGACGAGGTGCTGGTGGTCGACAACGCGTCGACCGACGGCACGGGGAAATGGCTCGCCGAGCGTGGCGGGAAGGTCCTCGCGCGCACGCTGACGGTCAACAGCGGTGGCGCGGGCGGCTTCCACGACGGCCTCGCCTGGGCGATGGAGCGCGGAGCCGACCTGGCCTGGTTGATGGACGACGACGGACTGCCCGACCTCGACTGCCTCACCACCCTGCTCACCGAGGAGGGCCTGGACTTCTGGGGACCGCTCGTGGTCGACGAGGCCGATCCCGACCGGCTGGTCTTCCCGATCCGTCTCCCTGGGGGCACCCGGGTGGTGCACCAGCTCGCGGACGTCGGCCGCGCCGCCCCCGCGGGCCGGATCGACGGCATCGTCATCCCCTTCAACGGCGTCCTGGTCGCGCGTGACCTGGTCGAGCGGATCGGGCTGCCGCGTGGGGAGTTCTTCATCTGGGGCGACGACCACGAGTACCGGCTGCGCGCCGAGCAGGCCGGGGCCCGGATCGCCACCGTGGTCGGAGCCCAGGTCCGCCACCCCTCGGTCGGGAGCCTCGGCGCCCCGATGATGTTCGGTCGCACGACCTACAACGACAGTCCGAGCGACCTCAAGGGCTACTGCATGGCGCGCAACAACCTGATCAACCTCCGCGACTACAAGGGATGGCCGCACGCGCTCGCGTTCGTCGCGAAGACGATCTGGTTCTACACCTTCACCCGCCCCTCGGCCTCGCGCCTGCTGCTCAGCCTGCGGGCGATGGGAGCCGGCCTGCGGGGCGACTTCCGGGGGCACCGGAGGTATCTCCGTGGGTGACGGGGTCTCGAGCACCGGCGCGGAGACGGTGGCGGTCGTCGTCGTCACCTACAACCGCGCCGATCTGCTGAGCCGCATGCTGGCCGGGTTGGCCGCCCTCGACCGGATCCCGGACGCACTCATCGTGATCGACAACGCGAGCACCGACCACACCGCGCAGGTGCTGGCCGCCGCCACCAACCCGGGGCTGGAGGTGATCCGGCCCGACGAGAACCTGGGTGGCGCGGGCGGCTTCCACCTCGGTGTCCAGGAGGCGCACGCACGAGGCTTCGACCGGATCTGGCTGATGGACGACGACGTCGTGCCCGCGCCTGACTGCCTCACCGTGCTGCTGGCCCAGGACGAGCCCTGCCTGACCTCGGTCCGCGAGGACGTCGCCGGGCGGCTGGTCGAGAAGGCCGCGGTCCGCTTCGACCTGCGCAACCCGCTCGCGATCAAGCCGAAGACCGAGATGGTCGAGACGGCGTACGGCGCCCGCGAGCGGATGCCGGCCCGGGTGGAGGTCGCGAACGTCGCCTTCGAGGGGTTCATGGTGCGTCGCGAGGTCGTCGACACGATCGGTCTGCCGGACCCGTCGTTCTTCATCTTCTACGACGACGTCGACTACGCCCTGCGCGCCCGCCGGGCCGGCTACCGGATCTGGGCGGTGCGCGATGCCGTGCTGGTGCGCCAGCTCGACTTCGACCAGCAGCACGACCTGAGCGGCTGGAAGGGGTACTACATGTATCGCAACCTGTTCGCGGTCCACCTGCGGTACGGCGAGAACCCGCTCGTGCGGCTCAAGCCCTGGCTGATCACGGCTGCGGTCGTGCTGCTCAGCCCGGTCCGTGGCGGGCGCGCTGAGGCCCGCAATGTGATCCGCGCCATGCGGGACGCCCGAGAAATGCGGGTTGGACCCGTCTGATCCGTAGACTGACGAACTGCGCCAACCCGAGGAGATTCCGCTTGTCCACCCCTGCTGCCGGCCCCGACCTCGTCCCCGACCTGGTGGTCGTCGGCTCCGGCTTCTTCGGCCTGACGATCGCAGAGCGCTGCGCCACCGAGCTGGACCTGAAGGTCCTGGTGCTCGAGCGCCGCCCCCACATCGGCGGCAACGCCTACAGCGAGTTCGACGAGGAGACCGGGATCGAGGTGCACGTCTACGGGACGCACCTGTTCCACACGTCGAACAAGAAGGTGTGGGACTACGTCAACCGGTTCACCGACTTCACCGGCTACCAGCACCGGGTGTACGCGAAGTACCAGGGACAGGTCTACTCCTTCCCGATGAACCTGGGTCTGATCAACCAGTTCTTCGGCAAGAGCCACACCCCGGACGAGGCGCGGGCGCTGATCGCCGAGCAGGCCAGCGAGATCGCCACCGGGGACGCCCAGAACCTCGAGGAGAAGGCCATCAGCCTGATCGGCCGCCCGCTGTACGAGGCGTTCGTCAAGGGCTACACCGCCAAGCAGTGGCAGACCGACCCGAAGGAGCTGTCGGCCGACATCATCACCCGGCTGCCGGTGCGCTACACCTTCGACAACCGCTACTTCAACGACACCTACGAGGGTCTGCCGGTCGACGGCTACACCGCCTGGCTCGAGCGGATGGCCGACCACCCCAACATCGAGGTCCGGCTCGAGACCGACTTCCTGGACCCCGCGAACGGCGTGGCGGACCAGTTCAAGGGCACGGTGCCGATCGTCTACACCGGACCGGTCGACGAGTACTTCGACAACGTCGAGGGCCGACTGTCGTGGCGCACCATCGACCTCGAGCGCGAGACCGTCGACGTCGACGACTACCAGGGCACCGGCGTCGTGAACGCGAACGACGAGGA
>JBAWHI010000099.1:0-5186 GCA_049593675.1 Nocardioides sp. | reverse complement strand
GGCCACCACGCACGCGCACGCCAATGCGGTGAGGGCGGGGAGCAGTCGATGCGGGTCCACCCCGTCAGCCTCGCCGATCTCGCGCTGCCGTGCCCGCCGTCATCCACAGGCGCGACGCAGGCGGACGGCGGCCTGGGCGTAGGCTCGCGGCATGCCGCTGGAGCACGCGCTGGACTACGAGGTCGCCGGTCTCGGCGACGACGCCGTCGACTATCTCGCCGCCTGGGAGCTGCAGCGCAGCGTCCATGCCGATGTGGTGGCCGGCACCGGTCGCGACACCGTGCTGCTGCTCGAGCACCCACCCGTCTTCACCGCCGGCACGCGCACCGAACCGCACGAGCGGCCGCTGGACCCGGGCGGCGCAGATGTGATCGACGTGGACCGCGGCGGCAAGATCACCTTTCACGGTCCCGGCCAGCTCGTGGGCTACCCGATCGTGACGCTGCCCGACCACGTGAAGGTGGTCGACTACGTCCGTCGCGTCGAGGAGGCGCTCATCGCGGTCTGCGCGGACTTCGGCGTGACCACCGCCCGCGTGCCGGGCCGCAGCGGGGTCTGGCTGCGGGCCGACGACCGTGGCCCGGAGCGCAAGATCGCCGCGATCGGCATCCGGGTGAGCCGCGGGGTGACGATGCACGGCTTCGCCCTCAACTGCGACGTCGACCTCGGCTGGTATGCCCGGTTCGTGCCGTGCGGCATCGCCGACGCGGGGGTCACGTCGCTGACCGAGGAGCTGGGCCGCGGCGTCACTGCCGCGGACGTGCTGCCGAGCGTGCGTCGGCACCTGTCGGCGTACCTCGCCTGGCAGCCCTACGACGCCACGCCCGACTACGAGCCGCGTCCCGAGCCCGGTCGCGGACCACGGATCGAGCTCGTCCGGCCGTGAGTTGGGGGCGCCTGCGCGCCGTCGTAGAGTGAGGCCTGTGACTGCCGCTCCCACTTCCGAAGGACGCAAGCTCCTCCGCCTCGAGATCCGCAACGCGGAGACGCCGATCGAGCGCAAGCCGGAGTGGATCAAGACCAAGGCCAAGATGGGCCCTGAGTACACGGCGCTCCAGAACCTCGTGAAGTCCGAGGGCCTCCACACGGTGTGCCAGTCGGCCGGCTGCCCCAACATCTTCGAGTGCTGGGAGGACAAGGAAGCCACCTTCCTCATCGGTGGCGACCAGTGCACCCGCCGCTGCGACTTCTGCCAGATCGACACCGGCAAGCCGCAGCCGCTGGACCGCGACGAGCCGCGTCGGGTCGCGGAGTCGGTGCAGAAGATGGAGCTCAAGTACGCCACCATCACCGGTGTCGCCCGTGACGACCTGCCCGACGGCGGCGCCTGGCTGTACGCCGAGACGGTCCGCGTCATCCACGAGCTCAACCCCGACACCGGCGTCGAGAACCTGATCCCGGACTTCAACGGCAAACCCGACCTGCTGCGTGAGGTCTTCGAGTCACGGCCCGAGGTGCTGGCCCACAACGTCGAGACCGTGCCGCGGATCTTCAAGCGGATCCGGCCCGCGTTCCGCTACGAGCGCTCCCTGGACGTGATCACCCAGGCCCGCGACTTCGGCCTGGTCACCAAGTCGAACCTGATCCTCGGGATGGGCGAGACACGCGAGGAGGTCTCCCAGGCGCTGCGCGACCTGCACGAGGCGGGCTGCGAGCTGATCACCATCACGCAGTACCTCCGCCCTTCGGTGCGCCACCACCCGGTCGAGCGCTGGGTCAAGCCCGAGGAGTTCGTGGAGCTCAAGGACGAGGCCGACCAGATCGGCTTCTCCGGCGTCATGTCCGGCCCGCTGGTGCGTTCGTCGTACCGCGCCGGTCGGTTGTACCGTCAGGCCATGGACGCCCGCGCGGGCGTCGCCTGATCCCACCACCGCAGCATCCGAACGAGAACGAGGCACCGCGAACGATGGCCAAGGACCCGAAGCCCGTCGACCCCGACAAGATGAGTCGGCGCGCGCAGTTCGTCGAGACCTACCGGATGGCCAAGCGCACCGACCCACGGCTCGGTCTGTGGCTGCTCGGCGTGTTCGTGCTCGGCTTCGCCATCGGCTTCTCGATCTTCTGGATCCTGACCGACGGCGTCATCGGCATGATCTTGTCGGTGGTCGGCGGCCTGATGCTGGGCCTGCTCCCGACGATGATCATCTTCGGGCGCCGCGCCCAGCGGGCGGCGTACGCCCAGATGGAGGGTCAGACGGGCGCGGCCGCGGCCGCACTGCGGATGCTGCGTCGTGGCTGGAAGTCGGAGCCGGCGATCGCGTTCACCCGACAGCAGGACGTCGTGCACCGCGTGGTGGGCCCTCCGGGCATCGTGCTGGTCGGCGAAGGCAACGCGACCCGGCTGCGCGCCCTGCTGGCCACCGAGCACCGCAAGCACGAGCGGGTCGCGGCCGACGCCCCGATCCATGAGGTGGTCTGTGGGAACGGTCCGGGCGAGGTACCGCTGCCCAAGCTGGTCAAGCACATCTCCAAGCTCGGCCGGAAGGTCAAGCCCGCGGAGATGACCGACATCCTCAACCGGCTCAAGGCGCTCGACGCCAACCGGTCGAACATCCCGATGCCCAAGGGGCCGATCCCGACCAGCATGAAGGGCATGCGCTCGCAGATGCGGGGGCGCTGAGCCCGCCGGCGCTCAGGCGCTGCCGGCGCCCGGCATCCCGTTCGGCATCTCGATCACGTCAGCGGCCGGCGGCGCCGTGATGTCGACCGGGTCGCCCCAGCCCGAGACGGTCATCGACACGCTGCCCAGGTCGCCCATCGCCGTCTCGGTCTGCCGCATCCGGCCCTCGTCGTCGATCCACAGGTCGTAGGTGATCACCTCGGGGAGCTGCTGGCCTTCGGCACCGAGGTCCTCCTGGAGATCGCGGACCGCCTCACTGCGCATCGTCATCTCGTAGTGGCGCAGGGACTCGCCGTCGACGTCCTCCTCGCCGACGAACGTCACGTCGGTGACGGAGTCCTGCATCATCTCCAGCGAGGCGCTCGGGTCCATCTGCTCGAGGAGGTCGTCGCCCAGCGGCGAGTCGTCGCCGCCGAGATCCATCTTGATCCACTTGCCCTCGCCCAGCTGCGACATCTGCGCCATCTGCATGTACATGACGCCGTCCACCATGACGACCTCCGCGTCGCCGTCGCCGAACATGGCGTTGCTCATCGTCATCGCCATGTTGGGCGGCGAGGTCGTGTAGTCGACGTCGCCCTCCATCGACATCCCCACCGGGCCACCCGTCATCGTCATCGTCAGGTGTGCGGTGGTCATGTCGGTCATCTGGGCGAGGACGTCGTCGATGAACGTCGCCGGGTCGATGTCCGCCCCGGCCTCGGGTGCGTCGCTCGGCTCGGTGGAGGCGCTCGACGAGTCGGTGACGGGCGCCGGCGCGTCGTCGTTGCAGGCGCTCAGCCCTCCGAGGGCGAGGACGGCGGTGGTCGCGACGGCCGCGCGACGAAGGACGTGGGAGCGAGGGGTCCGGCGCATACGGACAGGCTACGTCGCACGCCCCCACCGCGGAGTCGCTCCCGGGAACTAGAAGCTCGGCAGGTCCTCGACCTGGTCGGCCGACGGCGCCACGATGGAGACCTCCTCGCCCCAGTCGGTGACGTCGAGCTGGGTCGAGATGGTCTGCTCGAGGACCGGGTACTCCATCGCCATCCGGGCGAACCGGTGGTCCTCGTCGAGCCACAGGTCGTAGGTGATCGTCTCCGGTACGGCGCCTGCAGCCTCGGCCGGCAGGTCGCCGCCCAGGACCTCCAGCGCCCGTTGGGGGTCGACGGTGAGCTCGTAGTGGTCCAGATCGCGGCCGTCGACCTGCTCGGCTCCGACGAACGTGACCGCCTCGATCGCCGGCTCCACCGTCTCGAGTGCGGCGCGGGGGTCGGACTGGTCGAGCATCGCGTCGAGGCCCATGTCGCCCAGCGGGCCGTCCGGGTCGCTCGGGTCGAGCTTCCAGTAGCCACCCCCGGTCATCTCCCCCATCGAGAGATACATGACCCCGTCGACCGAGATCAGGTGCATCTCGCCCCCGCCGGGGACCCCCTCGGGCATCGTCATGGTCATCTCGGTGGACGGCGGGGTGGCGGTGTAGTCGACGACCCCGTCTGCGCTCAGGCTCATACCCTCCCCGAACGACGTCTCCATCGACAGCCGGGCCGTGGTCGACTCCTCCAGCCCCGCGAGCACGATCTCGACGTACTCGTCGGTGTCGACCTGCTCGCCCTCGGACAGGCCGGTCAGCGCTGCGGCCTCGACCCGCGGGCCGGGGTCGGAGCCGGCGGTGCCGGAGTCACCGCAGGCACCGAGGCCGACGAGCAGGAGCGGGACGGCAGCCAGGGCCGTGGCGATACGGGTCACGAAGTCCTCCCAGGGCGATGTGGTCCCCCGAGCATCCCCCGGAGTCGCGCTCGGCGAAACCCGGGCCCCTCAGGCCTGTGGAGAGGCGACCTGGAGAGTGACCGTGGCCGAGCGGGCGAGGATGTCGTGCAGGCCGCGTCCGTCGGGACGGAAGACCAGGGGCGGGATCACCAGTGCGACCGCTACCGCACGACCCAGCGAGCGCAGCAGGTCGACCCGACCCCGGTCGGCGACGCGGACCACCCGGAGCCTGGTCGCCAGCTTGCCGAACGATCCGCCGACCGTGGCGGTGAGCACGGTGGACTCCACCACGAAGACCACGAGCGTGTAGAGGCTGCCCGGCCCGCCCGTCGTACCGAAGACGGGATAGAACAGGCTCACGACCAGCAGGCAGGCGAACCAGTCGACGAGCAGGGCGATGATGCGGCGCACCCACGAGGCCGTCTCGAACGGCAGCGTGCGGTCGGTCGCGGTGGTCGGGTCGGGCACGGCGTCAGCGTAGGCGGCGGACCGGTCGAGGCCGCCATGGACCACCTGTTACATGCCTGAAACAAACCCGATACGGTCGAGAAACTGCTCGTGCGTAGGTTTCGAGCATCGCCCGGTGCAGCGTTGCGCCGGCCATCTGTACGCAGTATTTGTCACGGCTGGGCCGCGAGCCCCGCCAAGGAGGACGAATGTTCCAGAACAGCGACGAGCTGCTCAAGTTCATCAAGGACGAGGGTGTCGAGATGGTCGACGTGCGCTTCGTCGACCTGCCCGGCATCGAGCAGCACTTCACCGTCCCGGTGTCGTCCTTCGACCAGTCGGTCTTCGACGACGGCCTCGCCTTCGACGG
>JBAWHI010000098.1:0-6715 GCA_049593675.1 Nocardioides sp. | reverse complement strand
GCCCGGCTCAGGGGTTCTTCTTCCGCTGGCGCGACTTCACGCTGTCGACCGCCTTGCGGATCCGCGCCTGGTTCTCGGGCTTGCGGGACTCGCTGTACACCTTCTTGGCGACGCCGGCGAGCGCCGCGACACGAATCAGCTTCATGGTGTCCCCGTACCCGTTCTGCGGCAGGTCTATGACCCGTGGGCGGTGGCCGACTGGGCCCTGCGGATGTAACGCGGGGTTATGTCCTCTAGGACACCGAAATTTCGGGTGCCCAGAAGGAAGAACCCCGCGTTACATGCGGCGGCGGAGGAACGAGACAGCGCCGGACGAGCGTCAGTCGGGAGCAGGGGCGACGGTCCGCGAGGACCGGGTGGCGCCGACGGAGGCCGCGATGATGCAGGCCATGGCGACCCACTGCTCGGTGGTGAGGAACTCGTGGAGGACGAGGATGCCGGCGAGGGCCGCGGCGGCGGGCTCGAGGCTCATCAGGATCGAGAAGACCGACGGCTTCAGCGAGCGCAGGGCGTAGAGCTCGCAGCTGTAGGGGATCACCGACGAGAGCAGGCCGACGGCGGCGCCGATCAGCAGGATCCGCGGGTCGAGCAGGTCCGATCCGCCCACCCCGACGGCCGCGGGGGTGAGGAGCACGGTGGCGACGACCGAGGCGAGGGCGAGACCGTCGAGCCCGGGCCACCGCCGCCCGGTCTGGGCGCTGAGCAGGATGTAGGCCGCCCACATGGCACCCGCGAGCAGCGCGAACAGCACACCCGCGAGGTTGATGTCACCGCCACCGCCGAGGCCGAGCACGGCGACCCCGACGGCCGCGAGCGCGACCCACAGCAGGTCGCGAGGACGGCGCGAGCCGATCACGGCGAGGGTGAGCGGCCCGACGAACTCCAGGGTGACCGCCACGCCGAGCGGAATCCGGGCGAAGGCCTGGTAGATCGCCCAGTTCATCGTCCCCAGGGAGGCGCCGAACGCCAGCACGACGAGCCAGTCCTGCCGACTGCGTCCCCGCAGCATCGGCCGGGCGATCGCGGTGAGGATCAGGGCGCTGGTCGCGAGCCGGAGCCAGACGATCGTGGTCGGAGCCACCTCGTCGAAGAGGGACTTGGCGATGCCCGCGCCGAACTGGACCGACAGGATGCCGCCGAGGACGAGCCAGATAGGAGATACCAGCGCGAGCGATGACTTCCGGCCGGACACCGAGTCAGGGTAGAAGAGAACGAGGACGTTCAGGAGGCAGGCATGTCCAACAAGACGTTGATGATGGTCGGGACCCGCAAGGGGCTCTGGCTCGGCACCTCGGACGAGTCCCGCGAGGACTGGGACTTCACGGGTCCGCACTTCGACATGGAGGAGGTCTACTCCTGCATGGTCGACACGCGCGGTGGCCGGCCACGGCTGCTGGTGGGGACGTCGTCGCCCTGGACCGGACCGCAGGTCTGGCGCTCCGACGACCTCGGGGCGACCTGGGTGGAGACGCCCAACGGAGCCGTCCGCTTCCCGGAGGGCGCCGGCGACACCGTGGAGCGCATCTGGCAGCTGGTGCCGGGCTGCGAGGACGGGGTCGTGTACGCCGGCAGCCAGCCGGCCGCGGTCTGGCGATCGACCGACGGGGGCGAGACCTTCGCGCTCGAGCAGGCGCTCTGGGACCACCCGCACCGACCCCAGTGGAACGCCGGCTTCGGTGGGCAGGCCTTCCACACGATCCTGCCGCACCCCACCGACCCGCAGTCGGTGACCGCGGCCCTGAGCAGCGGCGGCGCCTACCAGACCGCCGACGGGGGAGCGACCTGGACCGCGTGCAACCAGGGCATCCGGGCGGAGTTCATGCCCGAGGGCCAGCAGTTCCCCGAGTTCGGGCAGTGCGTGCACAAGATCGCCCGGCACCCGTCCCGGCCCGAGCGGATGTTCCTGCAGAACCACGGCGGCGTCTACCGCTCCGATGACCACGCGGCGACCTGGACCTCGATCGCCGCCGGCCTGCCGGCCGACTTCGGGTTCCCGATCGTGGTGCACCCCCACGAGCCGGACACCGTCTACGTCTTCCCGATCAGCGGCGCCGAGGGCCGCTACCCACCCGAGGCCAAGGCCCGCGTGTGGCGCTCACGCGACGCCGGCGAGAGCTGGGAGGAGCTCGGCGACGGGCTCCCGGACGGGTTCTACGTCGCCGTCATGCGCGACGCGATGTGCGCCGACGACCACCAGCGCGCCGGCCTCTACTTCGGGGCCCGCAACGGCGCGGTCTGGGGGTCGGCCGATGAGGGCGAGACCTGGCGCCAGGTCGTCGCCGACCTGCCGGACGTGATGGTGGTCAGGGCTGCCGCGGTCGGCTGAGCGCGGAGCCCGCCGACGGGCGTCAGGCGTCGGGCATCGGCGAGTCGGGCTGGTACGGCGGATTCTCGCCGGTGGCGTCGCTCTCCTCCGGCGGATGGATCGGCTCCGGCACGCCGGCGGTGATCGTGCTGCCGTCGGCGCGGGTGCCCCCGATGACCGGACGGTCGCCGAGCAGCCCGTCGATCCGGTCGCCCTGGTCGGGCAGGTCGACCACCACCGGGTCGCCCGGCGCCACGTCGTAGGCGGTGCCGCGCACCGTGATCGGCACGGTGCCGTCGCCGGCGACGATCGAGAAGCGCACCTGCTCCTGGGAGAGCTCGACCAGCATCCGGTTGCCGCGCCAGCACAGCCGGTAGGACAGCGTCGGCCAGCTCTGGGGCAGGCGGGGGTCGAACGAGAGCCGCCCCCCGTAGTCGCGCATGCCGCCGAAGCCGTGCACGAGCGCGCTCCACACGCCACCGGTCGACGCGACGTGCAGGCCGTCGACGGTGTTGTGGTGGAGGTCGGCGAGGTCGACGTAGAGCGACTGGTAGAAGTAGTCGAGGGCGGCGTCGTGATAGCCCACCTCGGCCGCGATGACGGACTGCACCACCGCGGACAGCGTCGAGTCGCCGGTGGTGATCGGGTCGTAGTACTCGAAGTCGGCCCGCTTCTCCTCGAGGGTGAAGCGATCGCCCTGGAGGAAGAGCGCCAGGACGACGTCGGCCTGCTTGAGCACCTGGAAGCGGTAGATCACCAACGGGTGGTAGTGCAGCAGCAGCGGCCGGGTCTCGTGCGGAGTCCGGGACAGGTCCCACACCTCGCGGTCGAGGAAGAAGTCGTCCTGGGGGTGGATCCCGAGACCCTCGTCGAAGGGGATCGCCATGCCGTCGGCGCAGCGCTGCCACTCCTCGACCTCGTCGTCGGAGATGCCCAGCCGCGCCGCTACCCGCACCCAGCCGTCGGGGTCGTGGTCGCGGATCCGGTGGATCGTGACCGCTGCCTGCTCGAGGTTGAAGCGCGCCATCACGTTGGTGAAGAGGTTGTTGTTGACGACCGTCGTGTACTCGTCGGGCCCGGTGACGCCGTGGATGTGGAACGACGGGTCGCCGTTGCTGCGCCAGAAGCCGAGCTCGGCCCACATCCGGGCGGTCTCGACGAGGATGTCGATGCCCTCGCGCACCATGAAGCCGGCGTCGTCGGTGGCGCGGACGTACTTCATCAGGGCGAAGGCGACGTCGGCGTCGATGTGCACCTGCGCGGACCCGGCGGCGTAGTAGGCCGACGCCTCCTCGCCGTTGATGGTCCGCCAGGGGTAGAGCGCGCCGGTCTGGGCCATCTCCCGGGCCCGGTCGCGGGCCGCGGGGAGCATGAGCGAGCGGAAGTGCAGGACGTTGCGGGCCACCTCGGGCGAGGTGTAGGTGAGGAACGGCAGGACGTAGACCTCGGTGTCCCAGAAGTAGTGGCCCTCGTAGCCGGAGCCGGTCACGCCCTTGGCCGGCACGCCGATCCCGTCGGTGCGGGCGCTGGCCTGGGCGAGGGAGAAGAGGTTGAAGCGGATCGCCTGCTGGACGGCGCGCAGCTCGGTGGAGGGCGTCGCGATCTCGACGTCCGCGGACTCCCAGAAGTCCGAGAACCAGGCGCGCTGGTCGGCGCGGTAGTGCTGGACGCCGTAGCGTGCGGCGCGGTCGAGGGTGCGGTCGCAGCGGTCCGCGAGCTCACGGACGGGTGCACCGCGCGAGGAGTGGTAGGCGACCATCTTCTCGACGCGGGTGGTCTCGCCCTCGGTGGCGTCGATCCGGAAGACCATCTTGGCCTGGTCCTCCTCGGCGCGGGCGACGACCTCGTGGCCGTCGGAGGTGCTCAGCACGTGGTCGGCCGC
This sequence comes from Nocardioides sp., assembly GCA_049593675.1. Lineage (GTDB taxonomy): Bacteria > Actinomycetota > Actinomycetes > Propionibacteriales > Nocardioidaceae > Nocardioides. Next base: position 2,528 of record JBAWHI010000098.1, on the reverse strand, counting down.
GACGGCGATGGTCATCCCGGAGTTGGCGCACTGGTAGCCCAGCATCATCCGGTCCTCGGACGCGCCGTGCAGGCTCGGCAGCAGCACCCGCTCGCCGAACGACCCGGCCTTGCGCGGATCGTTGTGATCGGGGGCGACGGTGCTGGCCCGGCCGTGGTACTCGTCGCGGCCGTCCTGCCGGTTGAGGATCTGCGAGGAGATCACGACCGGTGCGTCACCGGTCAGCATCTTCACCTCGAGCGTCATCAGCGCCAGGTGGCGCTGGGTCATCGACACCATCCGCTCGGTCTGGACCTGGACCCGCTTGCCCGACGGGGTGCGCCAGATCAGGCTGCGGTGCAGCACGCCGTCGCGGAAGTCGAGGCACCGCTCGTAGTGCTCGAGGTCCGAGGTGCCGAAGGTGAGCGGCTCGTCGTCGACGTACAGCTTGAGCACCTTGGTGTCCGGGACGTTGACGATCGTCTGCCCGGTGCGCGCGAAGCCGAAGGCTGCCTCGGCGTGCCGGATGTCCCAGGTCTCGTGGAAGCCGTTGAGATAGGTCCCGTTGGAGTACGCCGGCCGACCCTCCTCGGGGTTGCCGCGCATGCCGAGGTAGCCGTTGGCGACGGTGAAGAGCGTCTCGGTCAGACCCAGGTCGCGGGGGTTGTAGCTGTTCTCGACCAGGGCCCACTCGTTGATCGGGAAGCGGCCCCGGTCGAGTCCGTCGGGGCCGACCCGGCGCGGGTTCACGCGTCACCGCCCGGGACGAGCTCCGCCAGGTCCGTCACCACGACACCGGCTCCGGCATCGCGCAGCACCTGCGACCCCGCGCCCCGATCGACGCCGATCACGAGGCCGAAGCCGCCCTCGCTGCCGGCCCGGACGCCGGAGACGGCGTCCTCGAGCACGACCGAGGTGGCCGCCTCCGCGCCCAGCTCGCGGGCGGCGTGCAGGAACGTGTCGGGGGCGGGCTTGCCGGGCAGGCCGAGCTCGGAGGCGACCGCGCCGCTGACGACCGTCTCGAACCGGTCGCTCAGGCCGGCCGCCGCCAGGACGGCCGGGGCGTTCACCGACGAGGAGACGACCGCGAGGGGGGTCCCGAGTCGGCGGAGGTGGTCGAGCAGCAGCACGCTGCCGGGGTACGCCGTGACGCCGTCGCGCTCGAGGACCGCGTTGAACGCGTCGTTCTTGCGGTTGCCCAGCCCGCAGACGGTCTCCGCGCTCGGGGGATCGTCGGGCGTGCCCTCGGGCAGCGAGATGCCGCGGGCGGCGAGGAGGTCGCGCACGCCGTCGTAGCGCGGCTTGCCGTCGACGTGTGCGAAGTAGTCGTCGTCGGAGTAGTCCGACGTGTCGCCGTCACCCGGCCAGTGCGCCAGGAACGCGTTGAACATGTCGGACCAGGCCCGCATGTGCACCTCGGCGGTCGGGGTGATCACCCCGTCGAGGTCGAAAAGTACGGTCGCGTAGTCCTGCCAACGCACGGCGCCGGCAGGGGTGGTCTCAGGTGAGGTCACCCCACGAGGCTAGAGGTTCCTTCTCGGTTGTCGGGCTAGGTGGGACCAAGATCGCGCCGAGTCCTAGGCTGGTGCCATGACCGGCCCCGACATCAAGCCCCGCTCTCGCGACGTCACCGATGGACTCGAGAGGGCCGCTGCCCGCGGCATGCTCCGGGCCGTAGGCATGGGTGACGACGACTTCGCGAAGCCGCAGATCGGGGTCGCGTCGAGCTGGAACGAGATCACCCCCTGCAACCTGTCGCTGCAGCGGCTCGCGCAGGCCGTCAAGAACGGCGTGCACGCCGCGGGCGGCTATCCGCTCGAGTTCGGCACCATCTCCGTCTCCGACGGCATCGCCATGGGCCACGAGGGCATGCATTTCTCCCTGGTCTCGCGGGAGGTCATCGCCGACTCGGTCGAGACGGTGATGATGGCCGAGCGACTCGACGGGTCGGTGCTGCTCGCCGGCTGCGACAAGTCGCTGCCCGGCATGCTGATGGCCGCCGCGCGCCTCGACCTCTCCAGCGTCTTCCTCTACGCCGGCTCCATCATGCCCGGCCAGGTCGACGGCAACGACGTCACGATCATCGACGCCTTCGAGGCGGTCGGGGCCTGCCTGGCCGGCAAGATCAGCCGCGAGGAGGTCGACCGGATCGAGCGGGCGATCTGTCCCGGCGAGGGCGCCTGCGGCGGCATGTACACCGCCAACACGATGGCCGCGGTCGCCGAGGCGATCGGGATGTCGATCCCGGGCTCGGCCGCACCGCCGGCCGTCGACCGGCGCCGTGACGGCTTCGCCCACCGCTCCGGGGAGGCGGTCGTCAATCTGCTCCGCGAGGGCATCACGGCTCGCCAGATCATGACCAAGGAGGCGTTCGAGAACGCCATCACGGTGGTGATGGCGCTCGGCGGCTCCACCAACGCGGTGCTCCACCTGCTCGCGATGGCCCGCGAGGCGGACGTCGACCTGACCATCGACGACTTCAACCGGGTCGGCGACAAGGTCCCGCACCTCGCCGACCTCAAGCCGTTCGGCCGCTACGTGATGAACGA